>NZ_JBHXKA010000043.1:0-35939 GCF_042722885.1 Streptomyces sp. NPDC058401 | reverse complement strand
TTTTTTTTATAAGACAGAGCACGGCCACCCGGGGAGCTGTTGGGGTCCCCCTGCCCTGCCCCTGCGGCCGGCCCGGCCCGGCGGTGCGCGCGCCCGCCCCCCGCCGGACCCCGTGTGGTCCCGGCGGGGCGCGTCGGCCAGGCCGATGGGCATCCGTTCAACCGGTCATCCGGTCATCCGGTCAACCTGCCACCTGGACGGCGGCAGCCGTGGCCGACTGGAAGCCGGCCGGGCCGGTGAACTTGGCCCGGAACCAGCCCGCGCCGTTCTTCACCACGTCCGCGGAGAAGGCGTACCCCTCGCCGCCCCAGTCCGCCCGCGCCGTCGCCACGTCGGCCCAGTGTCGGCCGTCGCGCGAGAACTGCACGGTCACGTCGATCGTGCCCGGAGTGTCGCCGGTGAACTCCATCGCGCCCTCCACGTGCACCCGCCCGCCTTCGGTACGCGTGGCGGCGAACCGGGTGAAGGTCGCGGGGTGGCGCACCTCGATCTCCTTGCCCGCCCCGCCGACGGAGGCCGTGAACGGGTCGTCGTCCTCGGCACGGTTCGTGAGCAGGAAGTGCCCGCTCTCGTACGGGGACAGGGTGGCCGTCACGGTCCCGTCCGCGCCCGTGGTGAACCCTCCGGGCAGGTACTCGTCCTGCCCTCCCGACGTGTGCCGGAAGACCACGCCGCCGCGCTGGCCCGCGAAGGGCTCCCAGCCCGTGGACGTCCTGCGCTCCAGCTTGGCCGTCACGGTGACCGGCTGACCGAGGTCGACGGCGGTGGCGGAACTGCGGACGTACGTCCAGCGCGTCGGCGTCTGCTTGACCTCGATGCGGGTGGCCGCCCCCTCCCCGGACAGGACCTCCGGGTGCGCGGGGTCGTAGCGGAACACGGGCTGGACCTGCCCGGCCTGCTCCAGGGTGACGGTGGCCGAGAACCTGCCCCGCGGGTCGGTGACCGGGGTGGCCTGCGCCCCGCGCACGTCGATGTCGACCGGGTAACCCGCCAGCGGCTTGACCTCGCGGGTGCCCGGCCAGCGGCCCTTGAGCACGCCCTGGACCTTGATGTCGCGGTGATCGACATCGATCGTGGTCCGGTCCGTCCGCACGCCTTCGATCAGGGCCTCCACGAAGTAGGCGAGGCTGCCCGACCCGTCCGCGTAGTCGCCGTCCGCGTCCGTCGCCCCGACCTGTACGGAATAGCCTCCCAGCGCGGCCAGCTTCAGCGGCTCCTTGGTCCGCCAGACACCGTCCCGCGCGGTACCCGAGGACAGGGCGAAGGCGTCCCCCTCCAGGACGGCCACCTCGGCCTGCGTGGAGTCCTGGATGACGCGCGCCGTGATCCCGGTGATGTCGCTGTCCGAGCTGATGGGGATCTGGAGCGTGCCCAGATCTCCCGCGATGCTCGAGGCCCAGCCGATGTAGGGCGCCTGGCCGGGCTCGGCGTGGGCGGCCGGAGTTCCGGCCAGCAGGAGCGCGGCGGCCCCGGCGAGGGCCCAGGCCGCATGTGTCTTCTTCAAGTTTTCCCCCCAGATGTGTTCACCGCTTTCTATCTCAGGCCACTGACACCGCGCACCGCATTTGGCCACCACACGCCCCGGTGGTCCAGACCACCGGGAAAGGTCCGATATATTCGATATACACCCAAACTGAAAGTGGACACCGTCATGCCCAGCTCCACCCTGACCCCGGCGCCCGCCGCCCCGGCCGTCGTCGCCACCGCGCCCGCGTCCGCGGCCCCGGCGGTCAAGGTCGCCAATCCCGGTCCGCTCGGGCTGGCGGCGTTCGCGCTCACCACCTTCGTGCTCAGCCTCTTCAACTCGGGGCTGATCTCGAACGCCGCGCTCAGCGCCGTCGTCCTGCCGCTGGCGCTGTTCTACGGCGGGCTCGCGCAGTTCGTCGCGGGGATCCTGGAGTTCCGCCGCGGCAACACCTTCGGGACCACGGCGTTCGTCTCGTACGGTGCGTTCTGGATGTCCTTCGCGGGCTACGTGAAGTTCGTCGTCCCGACGCTGCCGGCCGACCAGGCGCACGTGGCGACCGGCTGGTTCCTCGTGGGCTGGTTCATCTTCACCGCCTACATGTCGATCGCCGCCATGAAGCTGGACGTCGCACACCGCGTGCTCTTCGTCTCGCTGGCGCTGACCTTCCTGTTCCTCGCCCTCGGCGACCTGGCGCAGAGCACGGCCCTGGGCCACACCGGCGGCTTCCTCGGCCTCTTCACCGCGGGCGTCGCCTGGTACATCTCCTTCGCCGTGGTGACCAAGGAGACCTGGGGCCGCGAGGTCGCACCGCTCGGCTAGGACGTTTCCGAGGCCATCGGCTCGGACGTGCCGGCGGGAAGGCCCGTCGCCGCCTCGATGACCTCGTCCAGCACCTCACGGGACCGGAGCAGATCGGCGATCAGCCGGTCGATCCGGTCCCGTTCCGTTGCCAGCTCGGCGACGAGCGCGGGCGTGGCCCGTACGTTCGGCCCGCCGTCCGCATCGCGCATGCAGGGCAGGATCTGCCCGATCTTCGCGCTGTGCAGGCCGGCCGCGTAGAGCTCCTGGATCCGGATGACCCGGTCCACCGCCCGCTCCGTGTAGTCGCGGTGGCCGCCGGGCGTGCGGTCGGAGACCAGCAGTCCCTGCGTCTCGTAGTAGCGCAGCGAACGCTCGCTGACCCCGGTGCGCGCCGCCAGTTCGCCGATCCGCATGCCCTGCCCCCGTCGTCCGCGTCGTCCGTGTCATCTTCGCCGTCTGCGTCTTCTGCGTCGTCTTCGGGCTTGAATCTGACATCAATGTCAGGTTTTAGGTTACGGGCATGACGAACACGGAGCAGGTCCTTCCCGCCGATTCCCGCCTCTTCGAGCCCGCCGCCCTCGGCGCACTCGCCCTCCCCAACCGCCTGGTGATGGCGCCCCTGACCCGCCACCGGGCGGGCGCCGACGGGGTTCCCGGGCAGCTGATGGCCGTCCACTACGCCCAGCGCGCCACGGCCGGCCTGATCATCGCCGAGGGCACCGCGCCGAGCGCCGTGGGGCAGGCCTATCCGCACATCCCCGGCATCCACACCGCGGAGCAGATCGCGGGCTGGCGCCGGGTCACCGACGCGGTGCGGGCGGGAGTCGGGGGCGGCCGGGGCGCGGCGATGTTCCTCCAGCTCGAACACGGCGGCCGGATCGGGCACCCCGACACCAGTGGGCACGTACCGCTCGCGCCGTCCGCCGTACGGCTCCCCGAGCAGCTGCACACCCCGGGCGGGCTGCGGGACGCCCCCGCTCCGCGTGCGATGACCGCCGAGGAGATCCGGTCCACCATCGCCGACTTCGCCACCGCCGCCCGCAATGCCGTGGAGGCCGGGTTCGCGGGGGTGGAGGTGCACGCCGCCAACGGTTTCCTGCCCCACCAGTTCCTGGCGCGGGGCACCAATCTGCGCACCGACGAGTGGGGCGGCCCGGTGGAGAACCGGATCCGGTTCACCGTGGAGGTGGTCCGGGCCGTCGCCGGGGCCATCGGCCGGGACCGGGTCGGCATACGGATCTCCCCCGGAGGCACGGTCAACGGCATCGAGGAGGGCGACACCGGGTGGATCTACCCGGCGCTGCTGACGGCCCTGGCGGAGATCGACCCGGTCTACCTGCACATCGTCTACGCCGACGGGCAGCGCGACCGCTTCCAGGAGCACCGCAGGGCCTGGCCGGGCACGCTGATCGCCAACCAGGTGCTCTCCCGGGAGCAGTTCGCGGCCGACGGCGGCAAGGCCGTCGCCGAAGCGCTGCTGGCCGGGGGCGCCGACCTGGTCTCGCTGGGCCGGGGCTTCGTCGCCAACCCCGACTTCGTGGAACGGCTGCGCACGGACGCCGCGCTCAACGAGATCCGCTCCGAGTTCCTGATGCACGTACAGGGGGCGGAGGGGTACAACGACTACCCCGCGCTCGCTCACCCCGTGCTCGCTACGGACGCAGCGCCCGCATCAGCAGGTCCGCGAGGTGGTCGGCTACCTGCTGCGGTGTGAGCGGGCCGTCCTCGTGGTACCAGGTCGACAGGTGGTGGACGGAGCCGAAGTGGTAGTCCACCACCAGGTCGGCGGGGGTGGCGTCGGAGAAGACCCCGGCGGCCTGGCCCTCCTCGACCAGGGCGCGGAAGCGCTCGTGGTAGCGCCGGCGCTCCGCCCGGACCTGCTTGAACTTCTCCGGGCTCAGCTGGTGCATCGAGCGGAAGAAGATCGCCGCGTCGTCCAGGTTCTCGATCGTGGTGACCACCACGTCGGCGGCGGCGGCGCGCAGCCGCTCCTCCACCGGGGCGTCGGAACCGGCCACCGCGTCGAGCCGCTGCTGCTGGAGCCGCAGCATGCGCGCGTACACCTCGTGCAGCAGGTCGTCCTTGGAGCCGAAGTAGTGGTAGAGCGCGCCCTTGGTGACCCCGGCCGCCTCGACGATCTCCTGGACCGAGGTCCGGTCGTAGCCGCGCTCGGCGAACAGCCTGGTCGCGACGGCGAGGAGCCGGCGCGGTACCGGAGCCTCGTGCGCCCCGACGGTCTCCGTCGTGGTCTTGGCGGCCATGGCTGTCGCCTCCCTTTCGTGGTCCTCGCGTGTGGGGGCCGTACGGACGCGGTCCGGCGGTTTTCAGCCGTGGTCGCGGTCGCGCAGTTCCCGTCGCAGGATCTTGCCACTGGTCGTCTTCGGAAGGACAGGCAGGATCTCCACCCGGCGCGGGTATTTGTACGCGGCGAGGCGCTCGGCGCAGTACGCGGACAGTTCCGCCGGGTCGGCCTCGGCCCCGGGGCGCAGGCTGACGTAGGCCTTCACGCTCTCCCCGCGGTAGGGGTCGGGGATGCCGACGACGGCCGCCTCGCGCACGGCGGGGTGGGTGTAGAGCACGTCCTCGACCTCGCGCGGCCAGACCTTGAACCCGGAGGCGTTGATCATGTCCTTCTTGCGGTCGACCACGTAGAGCCAGCCCTCGGGGTCCATGAACCCGACGTCCCCGGTGCGCAGTTCGCCGTCGGGGAAGGCCTTGGCGGTGTCGGCGGGCAGGCCCCAGTAGCCGGGGACGACCTGGGGGCCGCGCACGGCGATCTCGCCGGTCTCGCCGAAGGGGACCTCGGCGCCGTGCTCGTCGAGGATCCGTACGAGGGTGTCGGCGCCGGGCAGGCCCACCGAGAGGGTGCCCGAGGCCGGGTCCACGGGGGCTTCGAGGTGGACGGGTACGGAGGCGCAGGGGGCGGTGCACTCGGTGAGGCCGTAGCCGTTGCGCAGGTAGAAGCCGTAGGCGGCGCGCAGCCGTTCGACCAGGGCGGGCGGCAGCGGGGCGCCGCCGGAGGAGAGCACCCGGAACGAGGCGAAGTGGTCCGGGGTGGCCCCCGGGTGGGCGGCGAGCGCCATGAAGGCGGTGGCCGGGCCCACGGTGTAGGCGGGGCGGTGTTCGAGGAAGGCGTCGAGGACGGCGCCGGCGTCGAAGCGGTGGGCGAGGATCAGCGTGCCCGCGTTGGTGAAGCAGGCGGCGAGCTCGCACACCATGCCGGTGATGTGGAAGAGCGGGGCGAGCGCGAAGTAGCCGGAGCCCTCGGGGAGGGGGTGGCCGGTCACCTGGCGGACGGCGTTGTGGGTGAGGGCGCCGTGCGGGTTCATGGCGCCCTTGGGGGTGCCGCTGGTGCCGGAGGTGTAGCTGATGAGGGCGGTGTCGGCGGCCTCGAACTCCGGATCGGGCGGGGCGGGTTGGCCCTGGCGGGCCACTGTGGCGAGGTCGGCGGCGTCGGCGGGCTGTTCCGGGCGGCCCGGCGCGAGGACCCGTACGTCGTCGCGGGTCTGGAAGTCCAGGTCGCAGGCGGTCAGGACGGTGCCCACGGTGGTACCCCGGGTCGCCCCGCGCAGGTACGCGGACCAGGCGCGGGCCTCGCAGACGAGGGCGGCGGCCCCGGAGTCGCGCAGGATGTGGCCGACCTCGCCGGACTTGTACATGGGGTTGAGCGGGACCACGACCGCTCCGGCCTTCCAGGCGGCCAGGACGCCGAGCACGAAGTGCGGGGTGTTCTGGAGCATGACCGCGACCCGGTCCCCGCGGCGGATGCCGTGTGCGGCCAGGTGGCCGGCGAGGGAATCGGAGAGGGCGTCGGCCTCGGCGTAGGTGAGGCGGCCGTCGAAGTAGGCGAGGGCGGTGTGTCCGGGGGCGCGGGCCACGGCGCCGCGGAACGCTTGCAGCACGCTGGGCGGGGGCTCGATCGGGGCCCGCTGGACGGGGGTGAGGAGGGTGAGCCAGGGCTTGGCGGCGTAGCGGGAGGGCGGGGCGGAGGGATCTGGGGCCGACGGATCCGGGTCCGGGGCGGATGGGTCCGCAGCGGGCAGGTCCGCAGTGGGCAGGTCCGGCGAGACCGCGGAGGGGTCCGGCGGGGCCGCGGGGCGCTGGGTGTCTGCGGTCATCGGGTCTCCCACGTGCGCTGGAGGCGGTTCATGCCGCCCAGCCAGCGGTCCGGGTCGGTGGCCCTGGCCGCGTAGAAGTCCGCGACCTCGGGGTGAGGGAGGATCAAGAACCGGCCCTTCTCCATGCCGTCGAACAGGGCGTCCGCGACCGCTTCCGGCTCGATCGCGGTCGGCGCGAGGACCAGCTCGCCCGCCGATCCGGCGGCGGTGAGCATGTCGGTCCGGACCCCCTGCGGGCAGATGGCGTGGACCTGGAGCCCGCGGTGGCGGTAGGTCAGCGAGAGCCATTCCGCGAAGGCGAGCGCGCCGTGCTTGGTGACACTGTACGGGGCCGCTCCGATCATGGTCAGCAGCCCGGCGGCCGAGACCGTGGACACGAACCGGCCGCTCCCGCGCTCCAGCCAGTCGGGCAGCAGCAGCCGGGCGGCACGGACGTGGGCCATGACGTTGGTGTCCCAGGCCGCCTCCCAGACGGCCTCGTCGGCGAAGGCGTCGCCGCCGGAGGCGAGGCCCGCGTTGGCGCAGTAGACGTCCACGGTGCCGCCGAGCGCCTCGCGGGCCTGCCCGGCCACGGCCGAGGCGTCGCCGGGGACTGCTACGGCCCGGTCGCCGATCGCGTCCGCGACGGCGGCGGCCTTGGCGGGGTCGAGGTCGTTGACCGCGACGGTCGCCCCCTCGGCGGCGAAGCGGTGGGCGAGGGCGGCTCCGATGCCGCCGCCCGCGCCGGTGACGACGACTCGCTGGTCCTGGAACGCGTTCACGGGTCCGCCCTTCGTGTGGTGGTGCCGGTGCCCGGGTGTCTGCGCCCGGGTCTCTGCGCTTGGGTGCCTGCCCCCGGGCATCTGCGCGTCGCCCTGCCGGCTGCCGACCGACGCCTGCCGGATCACGGGCAGACTAACCAGTCGGTATGTCCGGGTGGAAGGGTGTGGAGCCCTACTTTGGCGCGATGACGCTGTCGCGACGCGGGTTGCTGGGTCTGGCCGGGGCGGCGGGCGCCGCGGGCGCCCTGGGGGCGGGAGCCCCGGGGGCGCAGGCCGCGGGCGCCGCAGATGTCCTCGGGGCGGGAGCCCGGAGGGCGCAGGCGCCGGGCGGGGCGGCGGGTGGCGCCGCCGGACGGGTGCGGACCGGGTTCGAGCGGCTCGCCGCGGACGGGTACGCCGTCCTGGCGGGGCAGCGGGTCGGGATGGTCACCAACCCGACGGGGATCACCGCGGACGCCCGCCACCTGGTCGACGTACTCCACGCGGACCCGCGCGTGGACCTGGTCGCGGTGTTCGGCCCCGAGCACGGTTTCCGGGGGACGGCCCAGGCGGGCGGTTCGGAGGGGGCCGGGCGGGATCCGGCGACCGGGCTGCCCGTGTACGACACGTACGACAAGAGCGGGCAGCGGCTCGCGGACGTCTTCACCGCGGCCGGCGTCGACACCGTCGTCTTCGACATCCAGGACGTCGGCGCCCGCTTCTACACCTACATCTGGACCCTCTACGACTGCATGCGCGCGGCCGCCCTCGCCGGCAAGGCGGTGGTGGTGCTGGACCGCCCCAACCCGGTCGGCGGCCGGCGGGCGGCCGGGCCCGTCCTGCAGCGCCCGTACGCGAGCTTCGTGGGCCGGGAGCCGATCGCGCTGGCGCACGGGATGACGGCGGGCGAGCTGGCCGGGCTCTTCGCGGGCGAGTTCCTCCGGGAAGCCGGCGCCGCCCCGCGGCTGGAGGTGGTGCGGATGGCCGGCTGGCGGCGGGAGTCCTTCTTCGAGGAGACCGGGCTGCCCTGGGTGCCGCCGAGCCCGAACATGCCGACACCGGGCACGGCCCTGGCGTACGCCGGGACCTGCCTGTTCGAGGGGACGAACCTGTCGGAGGGGCGCGGTACCACCACCCCCTTCGAGCTGGTCGGCGCGGAGGGCGTGGACCGGCGGTGGGCGGAGGCGGCGAACGCGCTGGAGCTGCCCGGGGTCTGGTTCCGGGAGGCCTATTTCACGCCTTCCTTCTCCAAGTACGCCGGGAAGACCTGCGGCGGGGTCCGGCTGCTCGTCCACGACCGGGAGGCCTTCGATCCGGTACGGGCCGGGATCGGGCTGCTGGTCACCGCCCGGCGGGTGTGGAGCGGCTTCGCCTGGCGCTCCGACCAGTGGATCGACCGGCTGACGGGCTCGGACCGGGTCCGGCGGATGGTCGACGCGGGGGCGGGCGTCGAGGAGGTCGCGGGCGACTGGGCGGCGGGGCTGGCGGGGTTCGCGGCGGTACGGGAGGAGTACCTGCTGTATCCGTGAACCGGCGGGTGCGCAGGGGCTGGCCGGGCGGCCCGTTCCGCAGGATGCTGCGGGCAGGGACACGGCGTGGAGGGGGACGTCATGGTGCACATCGGCGGGGTGGTGCCCGCGCGGGCGACGGGGGCGACGGCCGGCATCGGGGCCCGCCCGTACGTGGAACTGACCTTCGACGCACAGGGCGACGCGGGCCCGGGCGCCCGGGAGGCCGTCTTCGGGATCGAGGCCACCGACCTGCTGGTCTTCGCCCACGGATGGAACTCCGACCGGTCCACGGCGATCCGGCTCTTCGACCGGTTCTACGCCCCCTTCGCGGATCTGGTGGGGACCGGGGTGCGGCTGGGGTACGTGGGGGTGGTGTGGCCCTCGATCCGGTTCGCGGACGAGCCGATACCCGACTTCGACGCCCGGGGCGCCGTGGGCGGGGGGCAGGGTGCGGAGGGCCCGGAGGACGCGGAGGGTGGGGGTGGCGCGGGTGCGGGTGGCGCGGGTGGCGCCGGGGAGCCGGGCCACGGGGCGGCGCTGGACCCGGTGACCCGGCGGGCTCTCGGGGCGTTCTGGCCGGGACGGGCGGCGGAACTGGACCGGATCGCCGAGCTGCTGGAGGAACGGCCCACGCGGGAGGGCGACTTCACCGAGTTCGGTGCGCTCGTACGGGAGCTGGCCGGGGTGGACGGGGTGGGCACCGGCGACGATCTGGCGGCGGCCTTCGCCCCGCGTGAGGTGCCGGACTTCCTCAGCGGGGACGTCCTGCGGGTGTGCCGGGAGTTCACCGACGCCCTGGCCGAGACGGGCGCCACCTTCCCCGGGGACCGGCCGGGCGACTCCCCCGGCTTCTCCGCCGGCGTCGGCATGCGGACCCTGTGGAACGGCGCCAAGGAGGTGCTGCGCCAGGCCACGTACTACCAGATGAAGGCACGGGCCGGGGTGGTCGGCGAGCACGGCCTCGGGCCGCTGCTGGCGGAGCTCGCCGCCCGCCGCCCGGCCCTGCGGGTGCACCTCATCGGCCACAGCTTCGGCGGCCGGGTGGTCTCCTTCGCGCTGCGCGCGCTGCCGTCCGGGGCGCGGAACGTGAAGTCCCTGACCGTCCTCCAAGGGGCCTTCTCCCACTACGCGTTCGCCGACAGCCTGCCGCACGACCGGGGGCAGGGCGGGGCCCTGCGCGGGCTGCAGGCCAGGGTCGACGGGCCGTTGACGGCCTGCCACTCCCCCTACGACTCCTCCCTCAAGGTGTTCTATCCGCTGGCCTCCCGGATGGCCGGCGATTCGGCCGGACTCCTCGGTTTCGACGAGCGGTGGGGCGCGATCGGGCACGACGGGGTGCGGGGGGTCCCGGGAACCCCCCGGATGACGCTGGACGCGGCACTGCGGGGCGGCCTGCCCGCCGCGGGCTGCGTGAGCGTGGACGCGGGATCCGTCGTCCGGCGCGGCGGTGCCCCTTCGGGGGCGCACAGCGACATCTGCCACGAGGAGCTGGCCCGGCTGGTGGTGGCCGCGGGGCGCATGGGGCGCTGAGTTCCGGCCATGTGCCACCCGTACGCCTCGACCGCCCCCGCATGCGCCCGCACCAGGCCGGGCATGTTGGGCACACGGCGCCGGTCCTGTGGGGAACACAGCGCGGCGGGCACGGCGCCCGGTGCTGGGCGCTCGGCGGAGGTGAAGGTGCATGGCGGGATTCCGGAGTCTGGCCCATCAGGTGCGGGACGCACGCAACGACAGGGCCCTGCGGCGCCATTCGCTGCGCCGCTGCCTGGAGCGGTTCGCCCCGTACGGGCACCGCGCGACCTGGTGGCACCTGTGCGACCGGCACGGGATCGGCCCCGAGGACCGGGCGGCGGACCCGTTGCGGCTGGTGGCCGCGCTGGAGGAGCTGGAGGAGGCGCGGGCGGTCTGGCTGGAGTACGAGCGCCAGTTCGCGGCGCGCCGGCGGCGCGAGAAGCACGACGGGCTGCGGCGGCCCGAGTGGGCGTGGAGCGGCAGCGGGGACGCCGTGGTGCGGTGCGCCGATCCGGGCGTGCGGCCGCAGGGGGCACTGGGCGAGGTGTTGAGACGGCTGGTGGAGGCGCTGGAGTCGGAGCCGGGGACCGGGTGTCCGGTGTGCGGGGCGCGGGAATTGCACTGGCCGGTGCCCATGCCTCCGGCGGTGGCGGCGAAGGCCGTGGCCCGGGCGTCGGGCCCCGCCACGGCCGACGGGCCCGGCGAACCGGCCGGCGCCTCGCCCCACTCCGGATGGGCGTGGGACGGGCCGGTGTGCGCGGGCTGCGGAATCGTGGTGCCTAGACCGGCGCTCGCGCAAACGGCGCTGCAAGGGGCCGACCTGGCGGGGGCGGCATGAGCCGGGCGGGAGCGGGAGCGGGACCTGGGGCCGGAGCCCGGGCGGAAGCGGGACCCGGGACCGTAGCCCGGGCAGGAGCGGGAGCTGGGCCGGCTCTGGTGGTGGCGCTGAACGGGGCCCGGGGTGCCGCCGACGGGACGGCCGTCCCGATGAGCCCCGCGGACCTGGTGGATGCCGCCCGGGCGGCGGTGGCCGCCGGGGGTCGGGAGCTGTTGGTCCATGCGCGCACCCCGTGCGGCCGCGAGAGCCTCTCGCCCCGGGTGGTCGGGCCGCTACTGGAGGCCCTGCGTGACGCTGGCCTCGGGGGCGGGGCCACGGTCCGGGGCGGGTCCGGGCCTGGCGGCGCGGTGGCGGCCGAGCGTGCTGGGGCGGCTCCGGCGGCCGGGCGCGTGGCTTTGGGCGTGGCCGTGAGCGTGGAGTCCGAGCCGGACCGCGCGGGGCGGCTGGCGCGGGTGCGGAGCTGGACGGTGCTGCCCGACCGGGCGGTGGTGCGGTTCGCGGAGCCGGGGGCCCGGGAGCTCGCCGAGGCGCTGCTGGAGCGCGGGGTGGCGGTGGACGCGGAGGTCCCGGTAGGCGGGGATCCCGGCCCGTCGGCGCGGTTCCTCGCCTGGCCGCTACGGGATCCCGCGCGGGTCCGGCTCGTCGCCGAGCTGGCCTCCGCCGACCCGGGGCCGGTCGCGGAGCTGCTGCGCCGGCTGCCGCCGGTGCCGGTGCTGCTGTTCGGGCGGGGGATGGCGGCCTGGCCGGCGCTGCGGCTGGCCGCGCGGTACGGCACCGGGGCGCGGATCGGCGTAGGAGACGTGCTGCACCTGCCGGACGGGCGGGCGGCGCGGTCGAACGCCGAGCTGGTCACGGCGGCAGCCGGGGTACTGGCGGCCGGGGCCGCGACGGTCACAACAGCCGGGAGCCGGTGAGGCGTTCGCCGAAGACGTCGTCGGGGTTGGAGAGGGCGCAGTTCTCCAGGGAGAGGCATCCGCAGCCGATGCAGTCGGTCAAATGGTCGCGCAGGCGTCCGAGTTGGGCTATCCGGTGATCGAGCTCGGCGCGCCAGCTCGCGGAAAGCCGGGCCCAGTCCTCGCGGTTGGGGGTGCGGCCTTCGGGGAGCTGGGCGAGTGCGTCGCGGATGCTGGCGAGCGGGATGCCGACGCGCTGGGCGGCCCGCACGAACGCCACCCGGCGCAGGGCGTCGCGGCTGTAGCGGCGCTGGTTGCCGGAGGTGCGGCGGCTGCTGATCAGGCCCTTGGTCTCGTAGAAGTGCAGTGCTGAGACGGCCGCGCCGCTGCGGGCGGACAGCTGGCCGACGGTGAGCTCGTGGACCTTCTCGGGAATCTGCGGCACACCGCCGAGGGTAGTGCGCCGGGCCGGGATTCGGGGCCCGGCACCTCGTTGACAGATCCACGACGGCCCCAGCATGCTGAGCAAGCGCTTATTCGCCAGGGAGAGGTACGGGTATGTCCGAGCCGAGGATCTTCACGTCCGCCGAGGAGCTCACCGCCGGGATCGGCGCACCGCTCGGCCCGAGCGAGTGGCTGGAGGTGGACCAGAAGCGGATCGACCTCTTCGCGGACGCCACCGGGGACCACCAGTGGATCCACGTGGATCCGGAGCGGGCGGCGTCCGGACCCTTCGGTTCGACGATCGCGCACGGGTACCTGACGCTGTCGCTGCTGCCGAGCCTGGTGCCGCAGATCATGCGGGTCGAGGGCATGAAGATGGGCATCAACTACGGGGTCAACAAGGTGCGTTTCCCCGCGCCGGTGCCGGTCGGCTCCCGGCTGCGCGCGACCGCGCTGATCACCGAGGTCGTGGAGGCGGGCGGCGGGGTCCAGGTCTCGGCCACGGTGACCGTCGAGATCGAGGGCGGCACGAAGCCGGTGTGCGTGGCCGAGTCGGTGTCCCGCTACTACTTCTGACCCGCCCCTACCCCTGACCCACCCCTGCTGCCGACCCGCTCCTACTCCCGACCCGCTTCCGGACCGCCCGCGCCCACCATGCGGAGCACGAGGCCGGCGTAGAGCGCGCCGACCTCGTCGGGCGTGCGCCGGCCGTCCGCGCTGAACCAGCGGGCGACGTCGATGCAGAGCGACAGCACGGCGAGGGTGGTGCCGGAGACGTCCGGGACGAAGAACTCCCCGGCCGCGACCCCGTCGGCGAGGATGCGGCGGATGGCCGCGTCGCTCTGCCGGCGCAGGGCCACGATCTCGGAGCGGTGCTCCGGAGCGAGGGCGTCGAGCTCGTACTGGACCACGCGCGCGGTGGTGTGATGGGCCGCGTGCCACCCCACGAAGGACCGCACGGCCGCGTCGAGCCGCTCGGCGGCGCTGCCGGGGCCGCCGGCCGCGGTGTCCAGGATCTCCAGGGCCTTGTCGTGGCCGATCCGGCTGATCCGGTGGAGCAGCTCTTCCTTGGTCTTGTAGTGGATGTAGAGCGCGGCCGGGCTCATGCCGGCCCGCCCCGCGATGTCCCGCGTGGTGGTGGCGTGGTACCCGCGCTCCGCGAAGGCCTCCACGGCGGCGACGAGCAGCCGCCGCGCGGCGTCGGGGGTGACCTCCGACCACGGCCGGTAGCCACCGGTCTCCTCCACGCTGTCCATCGCTCACTCACCCTCGTCGGCCTGTAGGAATGAACAGCCTACCGGAGGGTGGTGAGCAAGCGCTTAGCGATCCTGGGGGGTGGGCTGCTTCGGGGTGGCGAAGGGGTCGTAGCTCGTCATGATCTTCTCCATCCGGGCCTGGTCGACCCGGGTGACGATCTGGGTGACCTCCTGGCGGTCGCGGATCACCTTGGCGAGGGTGAAGGCCGAGGTGGTGAGGTAGAGGACCGCGATCCCGAGGAAGGCGCGGACCCAGCCGCTGGCCTCCAGGTTGTAGATCCCCAGGGCCACCGCGCCGATGGCGATGCCGAAGGAGGCGACGGCCTGGCCGTAGTAGGCCCCCGTGTTCTGCTGCTTGACCGGTGTCTCGTTCATGGGTCCAGCATCGGGTGGGCCGGGCCGCGGCACATCCGTGCGCGTACTCACGTACGTACTCAGGAAGTTCGGGGCCTCAGGAACTTCGGGGCCTCGGACACTTCACGGCCTCGGACACTTCGGGGCCTCAGAAGGCAGAAACCCCCGTACGGGCGCGGCCGATGAGGAGCTTCTGGATCTGGCTGGTGCCCTCGTACAGGGTCATCACGCGGGCGTCGCGCAGCAGTTTGCCGGCCGGGTACTCGTCGATGTAGCCGTAACCGCCGTGCACCTGGAGGGCGTTGCTCGCGGCGCGGACGGCGGCCTCGGAGGCGAAGAGCTTGGCGGTGGAGGACTCGGTCGCGAAGGGCAGTCCGCGGTCGATCAGATCGGCGACCCGCCAGGTCAGCAGGCGGGCGGCGTCCACGTCCACGGAGATGTCGGCGATCAGCTCCTGGACGAGCTGGTGGTGGGCGATCGGCTTGCCGAACTGCTCGCGCTGGGCCGCGTAGGAGACGGCCGCGTCCAGCGCCGCCTGGGCGATGCCGACACAGCCGGCGGCCACCGACATCCGGCCCTTGGCGAGGGCCGACATGGCGACGGAGAAGCCCTTGCCCTCGGGGCCGAGCATCGCGGAGGCGGGTACGCGCACGCCGTCGAGGGAGAGTTCGGCGGTGGCCTGGCCGCGCAGGCCCAGCTTGCCGTGGATCTCGCGGCGGGTCAGGCCCGGAGCGTCGGCCGGTACGAGGAACGCGGAGATGCCACGGTGGCCGGGGTCCTCGTTCGTGCGGGCGAAGAGCAGGACCACGTCGGCCCAGGTGCCATTGGTGATGAACATCTTGCTGCCGCTGATCACGTACGCGTCGCCCTCGCGCCGGGCACGGGTGGTGAGGGCTGCGGCGTCGGAGCCGGTGCCGGGCTCGGTGAGCCCGAAGCAGCCGAGGGCTTCGCCGGAGCACAGGCGGGGCAGCCAGGCGCGCTTCTGGTCCTCGCTCCCCCAGGCGGCGATCGTCTTGGCGACCAGACCCAGGGAGACGGAGACGATGCCGCGCACGGCGGAGTCCCCGCGGCCGAGTTCCTCGGTGACCAGGACGTAGGAGAGGTGGTCCCCGCCGGAGCCGCCGTACTCCTCGGGGACGGTCAGGCCGAGGAAGCCGACGGAACCGAGCTTCTTCACGACGGCCCGGTCCACGCTCTCGGCGCGGTCCCAGTCGGCGGCGTACGGGGCGATCTCCCGCTCGGTGAACGCGCGGGCGAGATCACGGACGGCGTACTGCTCCTCGCTGAGTTCCAGATTCACCGGGCACCTCCGGGCGGGACGGGATCGGACGGGACGGGATCGGGCAGGGACGAGATCGGGCGGGGACGAGATCGGGCGGGGACGGGATCGGCCGTTAATTACCACCGCTAGTTTAATTGCGGCAGGCCTTACTATGTGGCGCATGGCCAGACCGCGCAAGCCCCTCCTCAGCAGATCCCGCATCGTCGAGGCGGCCGGCGCTCTGGTGGACGGCGAGGGGCTGGAGGCCGTCTCGACGCGGCGGCTGGCGGCGGCGCTGGGGGTCAGCGGGCCTTCGCTGTACAACCATTTCCGCACGAAGGACGAGATCCTGGACGCGGTCGCGGACGCGGTGAGCGCGCGGGTCGACCTGTCGATGTTCGACGCCGGGGACGGCCGGGAGTGGCAGGTCGCCCTGCGCGACTGGGCGCACTCCTACCGGGCCGCCCTGTCCGACCATCCGAACATCGTGCCGGTGCTGGCCCGCGGACCGGGCCGCAGGCCGGCCGGGCTGCGCGTGGCGGACGCCGTCTTCGGGGCCATGACCGCGGCCGGCTGGCCGCCGGCGCAGGCGACCCGGATCGGCGCGCTGATGCGGTACTTCATCCTCGGCTCGGCCGTGGGTTCCTTCGCCCGGGGTTTCGTGGACGACGAGACGGCATACGACCCGTCGGACTACCCGCACCTGGGCCAGGCCCACCTGCTGGCGGAGCGCCAGCGCGAGGTGGACGAGGGTGCCTTCGAAACGGGCCTGACGGCCCTCCTGGACGGGCTGGCCCTCCAGTACGCGGCCTTGCGGGAGCCGGCCTGACGGGAGCCCGGGGGGCCGGGCGCAGCAAATCCAGCCCCGCCGGCGTTTGAGGCGCGGGGTCTGGGGCGGAGCCCCAGGGGGTCCGGGCAGAGCCCGGTACCCCGCTTGCAGCCCGTCCGGCGTTTGAGGACCGGGGTCCGGGCAGAGCGCGGGGAACGGGCGAAGGGCGGGTAGGGGAACTCCGCCCCGCGGCCTCCCGGGGGCCGGCCCGGGCGGCTGCGTGGCGCCCAGCCGGGCGCTAGAAGATCACCAGCGAGCGGCCCCCCTTGCCCGCCAGCATCGCGTCGAACGCCGCCGGGATGCCGTCGAGGGTGATGCGGTCGGTGACGAGCGCCCCGAGGTCGAGGCGGCCCGCCCTGACGTGGGCGGCGATCACCGGAAGGTCGCGGGCGGGGTCGCTGTTGCCGTAGACGCAGCCGGTGAGGGTCCGGGCGAAGTGGAAGATCTCCAGGGCGTTGAAGGTGACCTGCTGCTCCTTGCCCCCGATGCCGACGACCGTCGTACGGCCGCCGCGCCGGGTGGACTCCCACGCGCCGCGGATGCTCGCGGCCCGGCCGGCGCACTCGACGGCCACGTCCGCGCCGTGGCCGCCGGTGAGGGCGCGGATGTCCTTGGCGGTGGTCTCGGAGGCGAGCAGGAACTCCGTGGCCCCGGCCGCCCGGGCCAGGTCCTCCTTGTCCGGGGAGACGTCCACGGCCACGATCGGGCCCGCCATCGCGATCCGGGCCGCCTGGAGGGCGGCCAGGCCCACGCCGCCGACTCCGAAGACGGCCACCGACTCGCCCGGGCGGACCTGGGCGCTGTGGTGGACGGCTCCGTAGCCGGTGAGGACCGCGCAGCCGAGCAGCGCGGCCTCGGCGAGCGGGATCCCGGCGGGGGCGGGCAGGACGCAGTTGGCCGCGACGACCGTCTCCTCGGCGAAGGCGGCCACGTTCAGCCCGGGGTGCAGCTCGGCGCCCAGGGCGTCGTGGGCGTACACCGCGCCGACGCCGCTGAGCGCCTTGGCGCAGAGCCAGACCTCGCCGATCGAGCAGTGGTGGCACTGCCCGCAGGACGGGGCCCAGTTGAGCACCACCCCGTCGCCGGGCGCCACGTGGGTGACGCCTTCCCCCACGGCGAGGACGGTGCCCGCGCCCTCGTGGCCGAGGACGGCGGGTACGGGGACCCGCATGGTGCCGTTGGTGAGGGAGAGGTCGGAGTGGCAGACCCCGGCGGCGACGAGCCGCACCCGGACCTGGCCGGGGCCGGGTTCGGGCAGCACGATGTCCCGTATCTCCAGGGGGGCTCCGACGGCGGGCAGGATGGCGGCGCGGACCATGATCGTCGTCTCCGTGGGTGCGGGGGCGTGGGGATGCAGGGCTGGGGAGCTGTGGGGCTGTTGGCTGTGGGGCTGTGGGGCTGTGGGGCTAGAACTGCAGGGACTTGGTCTGGAGGTACTCGGCGAGGCCGTGCGGGCCCAGCTCGCGTCCCACGCCCGACTTCTTGTACCCGCCGAAGGGCGCGAGCGGGTTGAAGCGGCCGCCGTTGATGTCCACCTGGCCGGTGTCCATCAGGCGGGCGAAGGCCACGGCCGTAGCCTCGTCCGCCGCCCAGACCGCCCCGCCCAGCCCGTAGTCGGTGCCGTTCGCGATGGCCAGGGCCTCGTCCTGGTCCGCGTAGGGCAGGATCGACAGCACGGGGCCGAAGATCTCCTCCTGCGCGATGGTCATGTCGGGCGTGACGTCGGCGAACACGGTCGGGGCGATGAAGTACCCCTGCTCGTGCGGGGCCTCGGGCCCGCCCGCGACGAGGCGCGCACCCTCCTCCACGCCCTGGGTGATGAAGCCGCGGACGCGGTCGCGCTGCTTGGCGCTGACGACCGGGCCGAGGCGGGTGGCCGGGTCGAGGGGGTCGCCGGAGGCGTACTTGGCCGCGGCGGCGGCCGCGAGGGAGACCGCCTCCTCGTACTCGTCCCGGTGGACGAGCATGCGGGTGAGCGCGTTGCAGCTCTGGCCGGCGTTGTTCATGACGTGGCCCACGCCCGCGGCGACGGCCTTGGCGAGGTCGGCGCCGGGCAGGATGACATTGGCCGATTTGCCGCCCAGTTCCAGGGCGACCCGCTTGACGGCGGCGCCGGCGGTGGCGCCGATCTGCTTGCCGACGGCGGTGGAACCGGTGAAGGAGACGAGGTCGACTCCCTCGTGCGCGGCCAGGGCCTGGCCGGTGACCGGGCCGGTGCCGGTCACCAGGTTGAAGACCCCGGCGGGGATCCCCGCCTCGTGCACGGCCTCGGCGAAGAGCTGTGCGGTCAGCGGGGTGTCCTCGGCGGGCTTGAGGACGATGGTGCAGCCTGCGGCGAGAGCGGGTGCCACCTTGGCAACGATCTGGTGCAGCGGGTAGTTCCAGGGAGTGATCGCCCCGACGACGCCGACCGGCTCCAGCAGCACGGTCGAGTTCCCGATCCGCTCCTCGAAGGCGTACGAGGCCCCGAGCTCGGCGTAGGAGGAGGCCACGGCGATCGGCGCCCCGACGTGGACCATCTCCGAGAACCCGAGCGGAGAGCCCAGCTCGGCGGTGATGGTCTCGGCTATCTCCCCCTTGCGGGCGACGAGTACGTCGCGCAGGGCCCCGATGAGGGCCGCCCGCTCGGCCGGAGCCGTGGCCGCCCAGGCCGGGAAGGCCGCGCGGGCCGCTCGTACGGCCGCGTCCACGTCCTCGGGCGTTCCGGCCGGGACCGAGGCGATGGGCCGCTCGTCGGCCGGGTTGAGGACCTCGATGCGGTCCTGGCCGAGGGCGGCCCGCCACTCGCCGCCGATGTACATCCCGTCATGGGCCTTCATGGCAATCCTCCCGAGCACGCGCGGGCGCGTGGACCTGTCGACCTGTCGACCTGTGGACCTGCTGTGGACCTGGCGTCGCCAACACCCTACAAACTAGCGTCGGTAGTTTTGTGTGCGCCAGGGGCGGACGGGGTCAGATGATGCCGAAAAGCATCCCCGCCGCCAGGACCACCAGGGAGGTCAGGGCCGCCCATTTCACGGTGAACCGGGTGTGGTCGCCGAACTCGACCTTGGCCATGCCTACGAGGACGTAGACGGCCGGAACGAGCGGGCTCGACATGTGCAGGGCCTGCCCCACGAGGGAGGCGCGGGCGATTTCGAGCGGGGAGACGCCGTGGGCGGCGCCCGCCTCGGCGAGGACCGGCAGGACGCCGAAGTAGAAGCCGTCGTTGGACATGAAGTAGGTGAGGGGGA
This sequence comes from Streptomyces sp. NPDC058401, assembly GCF_042722885.1. Classification (NCBI taxonomy): domain Bacteria; kingdom Bacillati; phylum Actinomycetota; class Actinomycetes; order Kitasatosporales; family Streptomycetaceae; genus Streptomyces; species Streptomyces sp. NPDC058401. The sequence continues at coordinate 16,681 of NZ_JBHXKA010000043.1, read as the reverse complement.
GGCTGAGCAGGCCGGTGACCAGGGCCATGTGCGGGCCCATGCCCTCGGGGATGGCGCCGACGAGCCAGTCGGCCATGTGCTTGACCATGCCGGTTCCGGTGAGCACCCCGGTGAAAACGGCGGCGGCGAAGACCATTCCGGCGACGTTCAGGACGTTCTCGGCGTGGGCGGCGATCCGGGCCTTCTGGTCCGGCATGTGGGGGAAGTTGACGGTGAGGGCGAGGGCCGCACCGAGGAGGAACAGCACCGGGATCGGGAGCAGCTCCATGATCATGGCGGTGAGCAGGGCGACGGTGAGGCCCGCGTTGAACCAGTAGAGGCGGGGCCGCAGGGTCGGCCGGTGCGGGTCGAGGCCCTGGAAGCCGTCCCCGGCGGGGGCGTCGCCCTCGGAGGGGGCCTGGGGGGCGGATCCCGTGGACCGGGCGGACGGGATGGACGGGGTGGACCGGGCGGACGGGATGGACGGGGTGGGCGGGGCGGACGGGGTGGGCGGGGTGGACGCCTCGGGACCGGCGGACGTCCCGGGGCCGGTGGACGTCTTGGACGGGGCGGAGCCCGCGGGGCCCGCGGAGCCCGTACGCGTGCTCCCGGGAGCGGCCGCGCCCGCGGCGGCGGCCACGGCCAGGAGTTCCCCGGCCGGCTCCGCCGACGGCTCGGTGCCGGCGGGGAGGGTGAGCAGACCGAGGCGGCGGCGTTCCTTGAGGCCGAGGACGTAGGCCAGCGCGAAGACGAAGAGCAGGCCCACCGCGAGCGCGGGGATCATCGGGACGAAGATGTCGGCGGCGTCGAGCTTGAGGGCGGTGGCGGCGCGGGCCGTGGGGCCGCCCCAGGGCAGGGTGTTCATGACCCCGTTGGCGGTGGCCGCGACTCCGGTCATGACCACCAGGCTCATCCCGAGGCGCTTGTAGAGCGGGTACATCGCCGAGACGGTGATCATGAAGGTGGTCGAGCCGTCACCGTCGAGCGAGACGATGGCCGCGAGGACGGCGGTGCCGACCACGACGCGCATCGGGTCGGCCTTGCAGAAGCGCAGGATGCCGCGGACGATCGGGTCGAAGAGGCCGACGTCGATCATCACGCCGAAGTAGACGATGGCGAACATCAGCATGGCGGCGGTCGGCGCGAGCTTGCCGACTCCGTCGATGACGTAGCCGCCGAGCTGCGCGCCCTGTCCGGCGAACACGCAGAAGAGCGCGGGGATGAGGACGAGCGCCGCGATGGGCGACATTTTCTTCAGCATGATCAGGACCAGGAAGGTCGCGATCATGGCGAAGCCGAGGAAGGTCAGCATGTGGGGAACCTAGGTGCCTCCTCCTGGGGCCAACAAGACGTCCGGGCGTGAGCAATACGAGCAAAACCCCAGCTCAGGGAATGGGTGTCAGTTCGACGGGGAAGCCGTTGAGCACGGCGGTGCCGGAGAGCGGGTCGAGCCGGCTGCCGTCGAGGAGCTGGTTGACGTTGACTCCGGGCGCCGCCGCGGCCACCGACAGGCGGGTGCCGGGGCGGTCGTGGCCCCAGCCGTGCGGAAGGCTCACCACTCCCCTGCGGAGGCTGTCGGTGATCTCGACGGGAACCTCCAGGCTGCCGCCGTCGGCGGTGATCCGGGCCGGGCGGCCGTCGGTGAGGCCGAGCCGGGCGGCGTCGTCCGGATGGACCTGCAGGGTGCAGCGGTTGGAACCCCCGGCGAGGGCCGGAACGTTGTGCAGCCAGCTGTTGTTCGACCGCAGGTGGCGGCGGCCCACGAGCACCAGGGCGGCGGGCCGGTCGGCGAGCGTCGCGCGCAGCCTGGGGAGTTCGGCCGCGATCGGGTCCGGGAGGAGCTCGATGCTGCCGCTGCGGGTCTTCAGCAGGCCGGGAAGCCGGGGCCGCAGCGGGCCCAGGTCGATTCCGTGCGGGTGCGCGCGCAGCCGCTCCAGCCCGAGGCCGGCGGAGGTGCCCGGGCCGGTAGGGGTGGCGGGGGTGCCCAGCTCGGTAGGGGTACCCGAGTCGGTGGCGGTTCCGGCGAACCGGTCTCCGTAGGGTCCGAGGCGGAGCATCAGGTCGAGGCGGCGCTCGGGGCCGCTGCCGCCCGCGAGCAGCCCGGCGAGGCGGGCCGGATCCTGCCCGCGCAGGGGGGAGTCCGGGTCGGCGCACTCCCGGGCGAGGGTGGTCCCGATGGCCAGCTCGTCCACGGCGACCGGGTCGGTTCCGTGCATGCCGGAGACGGCGAGGACGAGACGGGCCTGGATCTCGCACTCGTCCATGCGCCCGTCTTCGAGCGGGACGGCCGGCGGTGAATAGCGGACCTGGTTGCGGATGGCGAAGGTGTTGAAGGAGAAGTCGAAGTGGGCGCTCTGCGAGGGCGGTGCGGGAGGCAGGACGACGTGGGCGTGGCGCGAGGTCTCGTTGAGGTAGGGGTCGATGCTGACCATGAAGTCGAGCCCGGCCAGGGCCGCGTCGAGGCGCCGGCCGTCGGGGGCGGACAGCACCGGGTTCGCCGCGATGGAGACGAGGGCCCGGATCCGCCCCTCCCCCGGGGTGTCGATCTCCTCCGCCAGCGCGGACAGCGGGAGTTCGGCCTTGGCCTCGGGGTGGCCGCTGACCCGGCTGTGCCAGCGGCCCAGGCGGAAGCCCTTGCCGGGTCCGGCCGGCCGGGGTGCGCGGTCGGTCGCGGACAACGGGAACAGGGCTCCGCCCGGCCGGTCCAGATTGCCGGTCAGGATGTTCAGCACGTCGACGAGCCAGCTGGCGAGCGTGCCGTACTCCACGGTGCAGCTGCCGATCCGCCCGTAGACGGCGGCGGTCGGCGCGGCCGCGAGGTCCCGGGCGAGCGCGCGGATCTCCTCGGCCGTGAGGTCGCAGGCGGGGGCTACGGCCTCGGGAGTGAAACTACCGAGCGCTTCGCCGAGTTCCCCGATTCCCTGCACGTGTTCCGCGAGCACGCCCGGATCGGTCAGCTCCTCGGCGAGCAGGGTGTGCGCCAGGGCGGCGAGCAGCAGCGCGTCGCTGCCGGGGCGCGGGGCGAGGTGACGGTCGGCGAGTTTTGCGGTGCGGGTGCGGCGCGGGTCGACGACGACGAGGGTGCCGCCGCGTGCGCGCAGCGCCTTGAGGCGGCCGGGGAAGTCGGGTGCGGTGCACAGGGAGCCGTTGGACTCGACCGGGTTGGCCCCCAGGAGCAGGAGGAAGTCGGTGCGATCGAGGTCCGGGACGGGGATGGCGAAGGGGTCCCCGAAGAGCAGGCCGCTGGAGACGTGCTTCGGCATCTGGTCGAGGGTGCTGGCGGTGAAGAGGTTGCGGGTGCCGAGGGCCTTGAGGAGCAGGGGCGGGTAGAGCTGGCCGGCCATGGTGTGGACGTTCGGGTTGCCGAGGACGACACCGACGGACTGGGGCCCGTACGCCGCCACGAGGGCGGGGACCGCGTCGGCGATGGCCTGGAAGGCTTCCTCCCAGGTGGCCTCGCGGAGCCGGCCGTCGCGTCGCACGAGGGGGGTCCGCAGCCGGTCGGGGTCGGCGTCGAGGCCACCGAAGGCGGCGCCCTTGGGGCAGATGAAACCACGGCTGAACACATCGTCGCGGTCCCCCCGCGCCCCGGTGACGGTGGCGCCTTCGATGGTCAGCGTGAGCCCGCAAGTGGCTTCGCAGAGGGGGCAGATGCGCAGGGCGGTGCGGGGCATGGGCCCTCCAGGGGCAGCAGGCTGCGGCACGGGGAACGGGGCACGGGCGCCGGACCCGCGCGGGCGGCACGAGCATACCGACCGGTAGGCACGGTGGGGAGGGAGCGCGCGACACGGAATCCGGGGACGGAGGCAGCGGGGGGTGCGGCGGCGGGGGTGCGGCGGCGGGTTCCGCGCCTGCCGCGATTTCCGCTCGCCTTACCCCCGCCTTCCGCTCGCCTTCCCTCGCCTTACCCCCGCCTTCCCCTCGCCTCCCTACCCCACTGCCTCCCTGCCCCACCGCCTCCCGCATTCCCGGCGACCTCCCGGATATCCCGACCGTTCTCCCTGGTCAGCGGCGCCCATTGGGCCTTCTGCTGACGCAATTCGGCACCCTTGGTCGGGAAAGCGCATTGCCCCTGTGGGGAGGGGCGGATTGGATTGCCGAATGACATCCATGCTCGACGGCTGTACGCCCTGGCCCGAGGAATTCGTCGACTACTACTGGGCGTCCGGCCACTGGCGGGGCAACACGCTGGACAACCTGCTGCGCGGCTGGGCCCTGCAGTACGGGCCGCGGACCGCGCTCGTCCACGGCGACACCCGCATCACGTACGCGGCCCTGAACCGCCGGGTGGGCCGGATGGCCGCCGGGTTCCGGCTGCGCGGCCTGCGGCCCGGGCAGCGGGTCGTGGTCCAGCTGCCCGACGTTCCCGAGCTCGTCATCAGCGTGTTCGCCCTGATGCGCGCCGGCGTGGTCCCCGTGCTGTGCCCGATCTCGCACCGCGCACCCGAGGTCTCCCACGTCGTCCAGGTCTCCGAAGCCACCGGCTACATCGGCCCCCCGACGTACCGGGGCTTCGACCACACGGCGATGGCCGCCGACATCGCGGCCCGGGGGCCCTTCCTGCGCCGGGTGTTCACCTTCGAGGCGCCGGGCGCCTCGGACCCGTACGGCGGCTTCACGACCGACCCGTCGGGCTGCCACTACTTCCCGCTGCACTCCCTCGACTCGCCGCCCGAGGCGGCGCTCGCGCTGAGCGCCGGGCAGGTGGCGTTCCTCCTGTCCTCCGGAGGCTCCGGCGTCTCCGGAGGCTCCGGCGAGATGCCCGCGCTGGTTCCGCGGACCCACAACGACTACGCCTACCAGGCGCGGGCCGCGGCCGAGCTGGTATCGCTCACCCAGGACGACGTGTACCTCTCCGCGCTGCCCGCCGACCTCAACCTCGCCTTCGGCGGGCCCGGGATCATCGGCACGCTGACCGTCGGCGGCACCGTCGTCATGGTCGAGGACCAAGAACCGGCCGCATGCCTGGCGGCCGTCGAGCGCGAGCGGGTCACCGTCGCCGCGCTGGCACCGGCCGCGGCCCGGCTCTGGCTCGACACGCGTTCCGGGGTCGGAGGCGGGACCGGAGCCGGGGCCGACGTGAGCAGCCTGCGTCTCATACAGATCGGCGGCAGCGCCCCGCCCCTGGACCGCGCGACCGCCGAACGGGTGGCCGCCGAGTGGAACTGCGGCCTCCAGCAGGTCTTCGCCGCGGCCGAGGGACTGCTCTCCCTCACCCGGCCCGGCGATCCGGACGAGACCGCGCTCACGACGCAGGGCCGCCCGCTCTCCCCCGACGATCAGATCCGCATCGTCGACGCCGACGGCGAGGAACTCCCGGCCGGGGAACCGGGCGAACTCCTGGCCCGCGGCCCGTACACCGCCCGCGGCTACTACCGGGCGCCCGGCCTCAACGCACGCTCCTTCACCTCCGACGGCTACCTGCGCACCGGCGCCCTCGCGCGGCGCACGCCGGGCGGCGACCTGGTGGTGACCGGCCGAGTGGAAGGTGCCGCGCGGCTGCTCGACCGGGCGGAGGCCCCGTCCGGGCCGTGACGGGCGGGTTGTGACGGGAGGGCCGGTCAGCCCCGCCGTGACCGCCTCGCCCGCCTCGCCCGCCTCGCCCCGTCAGTCCAGGACGCGCGCGAGGTAGGCGTGCATCATCGCGCGGGTTTCGGCGACGATGCCGGGGTCGCCGGCCGGGTCGTTGCGGAAGGCCAGCTGGATCAGGGCGTCGGTGGCCTCGACCGCGACCAGGACGGCCCGTTCCAGGACGGCGTCCGGGGTGAGGGCGAGATGGGCGCCGAGGAGCTCGGTGAGGCGGACGGCCACCAGGTGGTTGGGGTCGGAGGCGGGCCCCTCGGACGGCGGCGCCGGCACCCCGAAGTCGACGAGGGCGAAGCCGGGCACGCTGCGCTTCATGACCAGGTACTCGTCCAGCACCGCGTCGACGACCGGGCGCCAGTCCGTGTCCGGGAGGTCGGCGAGACGCTGCTCGATGCCGTCGGCGTAGCTGTCGAGGTTGCGGTGGGCCAGGGCGATGGCCATGGCCCGCTTGTTGCCGAAGAACCGGTAGACCGAACCGATCGGCACGCCGGCCCGTAGGGCCACGGCCCGGGTGCTGAGGTTCTCGTACCCGGTTTCGTCAAGGAGCTCCGCACAGGCGTCGAGGATCCGGGCGAGGCGGTCGGCGCTGCGCTGCTGGATCGGCGTCCGGCGCAGGGGGTGGGCTGGGGGCACGGGGTCCATCATGCCGCTCCTGGGTTCACGGGTCGGCGGCGGTACCGGTTCGGCCCTCTCAGTTCAGCAGCAGGCTGAGGCCGCCCACCGTGTACGTGATCATCAGCGCGAGCAGCGGCAGTTGCCCGGCGACGGCCTTCGCCGGCGGGAAGAGGCGTACGGAGCGGTCGTGCGCGGCGATCACTCCGAGTACGTGGCCGGTGACGACGGCGATCACCTGGAGGGCCGCGAGACCGCCGGGACCCAAGGGGGACAAGGGTTCCGGGGCGTTGTCAGTGCCCACTGCCATGATTACTGTGCGTGGCCCTTCGGTGACCAGGAGGGAGAAGTAGTGGGCGACGAGATAGCCGAGGGCGATCGGTACGAGTGAGTGGGCGAAGGCGGTCAGCGGGCCGGGGTGCGGGCCGCAGACGAGGCGGGTGACCGCGGCGCAGAGGCAGTAGAGGGCGGCGACGAGGGCGATGGCGCCGACGAGTCCGAGGGTGGCCGCCGCCGTGCGGCCGAGGGGGGAGGTCTGGATCGCGTTGATCCACGCGGGGTTGTCGGAGAAGCCGTCGTAGGCGGTGGATCCGAGCAGGACGCAGACGGTGGCGACGAGTCCGGGCCGCTCGGGTGTCGCGTCGAGTCCGTGGAAGGGGTTGCGGAGGACGAGGCGGCCGTCGCTGCGACGGCCGAGGGGGGAGAGCCGGGCCAACAGGTCGGAGTACGCCTCGAAGGCGTCTCCGTCGGCGAACCAGCGCTCGCCGTAGCGGGCGGCGAGCAAGAGCTGAACGGCGGCGTAGCCGGTCAGGGCGATCAGGAGGGTGGTGGTGGAGGCGGGATCGGGCGAGACGAGTTCGAGCCAGGTGAAGGCGAAGAGCCCGGCGGCGGCCGGCCATTGCCCGAGCCGGGCGGGGAGCGGACGGGGCGGCCGGGGCGCCGGGCGTGGGGACGGCGGGCGCGGAGGCTCGGGGCTGCGGGGCTCCGGGCTGGAGGGCTCCGGGCTCGGGGGCCTTGGGCTCAGGGGCCCCAGGCTCGGGGACTCCGGGCTCAGGGGCTCCAGGCTCAGGGGCTCCAGGCTCAGGGGCTCCGGGCTCGGGGGCTCCGGGCTCAGGGGCTCCGGGCTCAGGGGCTCCAGGCTCAGGGGCTCCAGACTCGGGGGCTCCAGACTCGGGGGCTCCGTGCTCGGGGGCTCCAGGACCACGGCGGGGTGCGGTGATGTGGGGCGGGGGCTCCGGGAGGAGCTCACGGCGGACGCGGCGGCGCCGACGGCAACTGCGGCCGGAGCGCGGGCCGTACGGATCCTGCCCGACAGCCGGGCGAGCAGCCGGTGCAGGGCACGGAGCGGGTTGAGGAGGCGCCAGACGGGGCCGAAGAGGAGGGAGACGGGGACGAGTCCGACCCAGAGCAGGACGTAGACGGCGCCGGGAGCGGGGTTGCGGGCGGGGTCGTCGGGGCCGAACAGGAGGTACAGGAGGACGGCGAGCCCGGCCATCAGGCCGAGCCCGCGCAGGGCGGTGCGGGTGGCCGGCGCGTCGGCCACCCGCTGGAGCCCGGCGGGCAGGGCCAGACCGGAGCGGTCGCCGCGGAAGCGGGAGGCGGACCAGAGGAGACCCAGCGCGAGGAAGGAGACGAAGAGCGCGGTGAAGGCACCGGCGAAGGCGTAGAAGGGGGAGATCGGCAGATCGTGCTGCGAGCCGATGCCGTGCGCGAGCACGGTGAGCGGATCGGCCGGGTAAAGGACCACGCCCCGGCCGGACCCGCCACCGGGCACCCCGTACGGCACGGCCACCGGCCCGTACCCGGTCACCACCGGACCGCCGCGACGGGGATCGGGAGCCGGCAGGGGTCCAGCGCCGGGGCCGGGGGCTGAGTCGGAGCCGGGGGCTGGGTCGGAGCCGGGGGTTGGTGATGGGCCGGGGCCGGGGTCCCGGTCGAGGCCAGGGGCCCTGTCCGGGTCGGGGGCGGGGAACCGGTCTGGGCCGGGGCCGCGGACCCCGGCCCGGTCGAGGCCAGGGACCCGGTCCGGGGCGAGGCCAAGGACCCGGTCCCGGTCGAGGCCAGCGAACCGGTCCCGGTCCGGGCCGCGGACCCCGTCCCGGTCGAGGCCGGGGACCCGGTGCGGGGACGGGGCTGCGCTGTGGGGCGGGGTGGTGGGGTCATCGGACGAGGAGTTGGGTCAGGACGAGGTCGGACTCGTGGGTTTCGACCTCGTAGAGGCCCGTGCGATCGGCCGTCAGGATCAGGGTGGCCTCCTGGCCTGCCGGCAGGGCGAGTTCCTTGTCGAAGCCGTGGACGTGCAGGGTGTCCGCCCGGTCGCTGGTGACCCGTAGGGCCACGCGTTCGCCGCGCGTCACCTCCACCCGGCCGGGGGCGGGGCTGACCTTGCCGTCCCGCACGGTGATGGTCACCGTGCGGTCGGCCTGCGCCGCCTCCGGGGTCGCGGCCGGGGAGTGGGGGTGGGTGGACTGGCCTGATCCCGGGTCGAGTTGAAGGTTCGCTTCGACCGGCTTGCCCGCGACCGCCCAGGCCGTGTGGTCGTCCGCGTAGAGGCGGACGGTCAGGGTGTGCGGGCCGCCCGCCGGAACCTGTGCGGCGGGCAGGTGGAACCAAGGGCCGTACAGCCGGGCCAGCTTGCGGCCGTCCAGCTCCAGGTGCGCGTGACCGGCACCCGGGAGCGCGGCGCCGCCGGTGCTGTCGGGGGTGAAGTGGAAGTTCGTCACCGTCAGCTGGAGGTTCCAGCCGTCCTCGGAGTCCGGCCGGGCGGCGAGCCGGACCTCCGGCGCGCCCTCGGCCGGGACCTCGCGGAGCCGGTGGCCCGCTCCGTCGTCGGCGGTGAGCAGGGTGCCGACCTTCCCGGAGGCCTGCTCGTGGGTGGTGCCCGGCTTGTGGTGGGTGGTGGCCCGGCCGCCGCAGCCCGTCGCCGCGCCGCCGGCCAGGAGCAGGGCCAGGACGATCAGCGCCGTCGTACGGCCCGCCCGCCGGCGGGACCGGCGGGGCGGCGTACCGCAGACGTCGCACCAGATCCGCCGTTCGGGGCGGTCGTCAGGGTGGCCCGAGTGGCCCGGGTGGCTCGTCACAGCCGGCCTCCCCCGGTGCCGAGGCCGGCTTCGGCGCTGCGGGTCGGGGCCGGGCCCGCGGGGACGGAGACCCGGTCGCCCGCCGGGTCTCCGCCCGGGCCTGCCGGGCGGGCCGGGGTGCCGCCCGGGCGGGCGGCGGCGATGACGACCCACAGGATCCAGACAACCGCGACGAGGGACCGTATCCAGGCGGGGCTGAGCGGGATCCAGGGGATCATCAGGACGGCCTTGTCGAAGGCGTCGAGGAGGGTGAGCGCACCGAGCAGCAGGGTCAGGCGGGCCAGCCAGGGGCGGCTGGGGCGCAGGGCGAGGCCGGTGCCGGTCCACCACAGGCCGAGGCAGAGCAGGGCCAGCGCCGGGACGAAGGTGCCGATCAGGCCCATCGTGGAGCCGGCCACGTCCAGGGCCAGGCCGGCGAGGCCGAGCAGGGCCGCCACCCCGGCAAGGCGTGAGCCGCGCAGGCGGCGCCACCACAGGAGGCCGCCGACCAGGAGGAGGACCGCCGCGACGGCGAGGGCGAGCTGGGTCTCCACCCGCTGGAGGCCCCGGGAGCCGTACCAGTCGCAGCCGGCCGGGAGTTTGCGCGCCTGGACGCTGTAGTCGGCGCAGACGAGGAGTTGGGCCAGCTTCACCGGTTCGCCGGCCAGCCGGGCCGAGCCGCCGGAGACCGCGCCGCGGCGCTCACCGCACTGCGGGAGCGTGCCCGGGGTGGAGCCGTCGGGGCCCTGCTGCCAGCAGTTGCCCCGGCCCTGGCCGTCCCACCACACGTCCATGCCGTTGGGGCGGGAGGCGCCGGACTTGTCCTTGCCCAGGATGTTCCCGGCGTAGCGGTTGTGGTGGGAGGTGTCGGCCTGCTTGGACAGTTCCTCCTCGCCGCGGATGAAGGCGGGCACGGCGGAGAGGAAGAAGCCCGCGCGCTGGTGCCCGTACACCCAGTTGTTCTCGTAGAGGTTCCAGTTGCCGCCTGCGGTGATGATGCCGGTGCCGGGGGGCATGGAGATCTGCGGGCAGACCACGCCCTGTTCGTAGCCGCGCTCGACCGGCGGCTTCGCGCAGGTGCCGTCCGCGACGTAGTGGTAGTAGTCGGCGTTGTTGTCGTGGATCAGGTTGCGTTCGAAGCGGGCGTGGTTCTGCGGGAGTCCGGGGTGTCCGGGGAAGGCGCTGTCCATCGAGGCGCCGCCCATGTTCTGGTCGAACTCGTTGTCGTGCACGTACACCGAGTCGCCCGCGGTACCGGAGTAGCCGACCATGTTGTGGTGGCTGCGGCAGCCGGTGATCTCGATGGAGTAGCGGGGGACGTCGTAGCCGCGGCCGTCGTTGATGTTCGAGGCGCTGCCGGGGTAGATGCCGGAGTCGCCGTTGCCGTAAGACTCGCAGTTCTTGTACAGCCCGTGGTCGCTGGCGAAGGTCAGGAAGCCGTACTCGTCGTTCCAGCGGGTCAGCACGTCGTCGATGACGAAGCCGTCGCCCGCTAGGACGTACAGCGAGTTGAAAGTGGTGCGCTGGGCGGTGAAGTTGCGGAAGTAGATGCCGTTGGACTTGTCCGCGCGGATCGCGTTCAGCTTCTGGTACTTGGCATCGATGACCACGTCCTGGCGGGAGGCCCCGGTGCCTTCGATCTGGAGGTCGGTCTTGCCGAGGATGGCCACGAGGTTCTGGTTGTGGCGGCAGGCCAGCTGCTGCTCGTAGGTCAGGATCTGGTAGCCGAGCGAGGAGTTGGGCGCCTTCAGCGAGGCGCACTCCCCCGTGGGCTTGGGGAGCGAGGGCTCCTCCTCGTAGAGGCCGGGGAGGATCGCGATGTTCACGCCCGGGCGGTCCACGGCGTCGACCGCCGCCTGGAGGTCGCGGAAGCCGTTCTTCTCGCAGCGTGCGTAGAGGTCGAGGTTGCGCTGCTTGAGGGCGTCGGGGAAGGCGGATATCCGGCGTTCGAAGGCGGGCCGGTCGGTCTTGCAGACGATCAGGTCGGGCTCGCCCGCGCGGTAGGCGGGGACGGAGCCGGTGCCGTCGGGGAGCTCGACGGGGCGCTCCTCGTGCGCGCTCGCGACGGGCGCGGCGACGAGGAGGGACAGGAGCACTAGGAGGGCGGCGAGGAGCGCCGCCGGCACGGCAGGAAACCTGCGGGTCCACGACATGCGCGTGAGAGTAGAGCAATGTTCACCTTTTGGGATCCCCTCCCGCAGGAAAAGACCCACTACCGGGCCGAGTCGTGACCCGAGCCGCGGCCTGAGCCGCGATCCGACTCCTGCCCCGCCCTCACAGCCGACCCACCCCGCCCAGGGGGCCGACCGAGCCCTGCCCACGGACCGCCCCCGGCCCCGACTCGCTCCGCTCCGGCCCACCCATGCGGCAGGCCCGCCTCCGGCCCGGCCCGGCCCACGAGGCAGGCCCTGCTCCAGCCCGCCCGGCCCGCCGCACGGACCCCGCCCTGCTCAGGGGGCCGACCGAGCCCTGCCGACGCGCCGACCCTGCTCCGACCCCAGCCCACCCCCAAGGCCGACCCCGACCCCGACCCGCCCCGCCCGACTAGCGCCGCTACGGCCCACCCACGCGGTGGGTCCACCTCCGGCCCGGCCCCGCTCACGCGGTAGGCCCTGCTCCAGCCCGCCCGGCCTGCCGCACGGCCCGCCCCCAGCCCCGACTCACCCCGCTACGACCCACCCACGCGGCAGGCCCGCCGCCGGCCCAGCCCCGCCCACGCGGGTGGCCCCGCCCCAGCCCGCCCTGCCCGCCGCACGGACCGCCCCCGGCCCCGACTCGCCCCGTTCCGGCCCACCCATGCCGCAGGCCCGCCTCCGGCCCGGCCCACGAGGCAGGCCCTGCTCCAGCCCGCCCGGCCCGCCGAACGGACCCCGCCCTGCCCAGGGGGCCGACCGAGCCCCATCCAGGGGCGAACCCTGCTCCAACCCCACCCGGCCCCACCCCCAAGGGCGCCCGGCCCCGACTCGCCCCGCCCCCACTCGCCCCGTTCCAGCCCACCCACACGGTGGACCCACCTCCGGCCCCGCCCCGCCCACGCGGTCGGCCGCTTCGGCCCGCCCACACGGTTGGCCCTGCTCCAACCCGCCCCGCCCTCGCAGCCGACCCCACCCGGCCCGGCCCCACCCACCCGGCCTGACCCCACGTGGTTGACCCCGCCCCGGCCCACTCCGGGCCCGCGGCCGGTCCCGGTCCGGCCCGCCCCGGGCCCCCGCGACCCCCGCCCTCCCGGCCCACGCCGCCCCACGGCCGCCCGCGCCCCCGCTCTCGGCCGACTGACCGGAATCTCCCGTTGACGCGCAGGCCCAGGAATCCTACTGTCAGGCATAGGATTCCTTCGGCAGACCGGGAGCGTGCAATGAGCGGCGGCAGCGAGCAGGCCAGGAAGACGGCGGAGGGGTTGGAGTACCTCACCGGCTTCGGCAACGAGCACAGCTCGGAGGCCGTGCCCGGAGCCCTGCCGATCGGGCGGAATTCGCCCCAGCGCTCCCCCCTCGGCCTGTACGCGGAGCAGCTCAGCGGCAGCGCGTTCACCGAGCCGCGTTCGCACAACCGCCGCTCCTGGCTCTACCGGATCCGCCCCTCGGCCGCGCACCCGCCCTTCACCCGGACCGGCAGCGGCGCCCTGCGCAGCGCGCCCTTCACGGAGGCCCCGGCCGACCCGAACCGGCTCCGCTGGAACCCGCTGCCCGACCCGGCCCCCGGTACGGACTTCCTGGCGGGCCTGTGGACCCTCGGCGGCAACGGCGACGCCACCCAGCGTTCCGGGATGGCCATCCACCTCTACTCCGCCAACGCCTCCATGACCGACCGGGTCTTCAGCGACTCCGACGGCGAGCTGCTGATCGTCCCCGAGCGCGGCGGCCTGCTCCTGCGCACCGAGTTCGGCCTGCTGAGCGCCCGGCCGGGCGAGATGGCGCTGATCCCGCGCGGGGTCCGCTTCCGCGTGGAGCTCCAGGAGGAGTCGGCCCGCGGGTACGTCTGCGAGAACTACGGCCGCCCCTTCGAGCTGCCCGACCTGGGCCCCATCGGGGCCAACGGGCTCGCCGCCGCCCGCGATTTCCGGGCGCCGGTGGCCTCGTACGAGGACCACGAGCGTCCGACCGAGGTGGTGAACAAGTTCTGCGGCAACCTCTGGACCGCCACCTACGACCACTCCCCGCTCGACGTGGTCGCCTGGCACGGCACGCACGTCCCGTACGTCTACGACCTGCGCAGCTTCAACGTCCTGGGCTCCATCAGCTACGACCACCCCGACCCGTCGATCTTCACGGTGCTGACCTCGCCCTCCGACACGGCGGGCCTGGCGGGCGTGGACTTCGTGGTCTTCGCGCCGCGCTGGCTGGTCGGCGAGGACACCTTCCGCCCGCCGTACTTCCACCGGAACGTGATGAGCGAGTACATGGGGCTCATCGACGGCGCCTACGACGCCAAGGCGGAAGGCTTCGTGCCCGGCGGCGGCTCGCTGCACAACATGATGTCCGCGCACGGCCCCGACCGGGAGACCTTCGACCGGGCGAGCGCCGCCGAGCTGAAGCCGCAGAAGATCGACGACGGCCTGGCCTTCATGTTCGAGACCCGCTGGCCGATCACCGCCACCGCCCAGGCGGCCGGCGCGGACCACCTCCAGGGCGGGTACGACGACGTCTGGCAGGGGCTCGAGCGCCACTTCCGCGCCTAACATCACGAGCACGAGCACGAACACGAGCATGCCGCGCGGCGCCGCCGCCGCGCCCGCCCCGTCCTACGGAGAACCACCCGTGACCGCCTTCGCCCCCGACTCGCTGGTACTCAATCGGAAGCTGCCGCTCTGGTACCAGGTCTCCCAGTCGCTGCGCGCCTCCATACTCGGACGCACCGCGGACGCCTCGCTGCGCCTGCCCACCGAGGAGCAGCTCGCCGAGCACTACGGGGTGAGCGTGCTGACCATGCGGCAGGCGCTCAAGGAGCTGGAGACCGAGGGCCTCATCAGCCGCCACCGGCGGCGCGGGACCTTCATCGAGCCGGGGGCGGTGCGCGGGGCGCCGGTCCGGCTGCTCGGCTCGGTCGACGCGATCGTGGCGCAGCAGTCGGGCGACCGTACGACGATCCTCGGGCACGAGCGGACGGCCGTGTCCGGGGAGCTGCTGGAGCACTTCCCGGACACCGCGGAGGTGGTCACGTACCGCAGGCTGCGGCACGACAGCGAGAGCGGCGAGCCGACCAACTGGGCGGAGAACGCGGTGCGTCCGGAGCTCGCCGACTCCATCGACCTGGCGGATCTGGTGCGTTGGCCGATGACGAAGGTGCTGCGGGACATCGTGAAGGTGGACATCAGCCGGATCACCGACACCGTGGAGGCCCGGCTCGCCGACCCGCTCACGGCCGAGCTGCTCCAAGTGCCCCTGCTGAGCCCGATCCTGCACTACACGGGCGTCACGTACGACGCCTCGGGGCGGGTGGTCGACGTGGCGCGGATCCGGTACCGCGGGGACCGGTTCTCCTTCACCGTGACCGTCGACGCGCACTGACCTCGACCTTCACGACGTCGACGCGCACTGACGCCCAGGCCGGGCGGCTACTTCCCGTCCTCCTCCGTACCGCGCTCGCCCTCCGCCTGGGACGGCGTGGTCCGCTGCGTCTGGGCGTGGCGGAGCCCCCGCTGCTTCTCGTCGAGGTCCTCGTCGAGCCGCTCCCCCTCGGCCTGCGACGGGGTCGAGTACTCGTCGTACTGGCTCATGTCCGCCTCCCGGGGCGTCGAGTTACCGGGCAGATCCCTACATAAGGAGCCTAACGCTCCGGCCTGGACGCGGCCCGGTCACCCGTTGGCGTCGCTACCATCGGCCGGGTGAGCGCTGACGCATCCCCGCGGGACCCGCTGCTGGACGATCTGATGCCCTGGGCCGTGGGCTCCCTGCGCCTGGGCCGGGCCTGGGTCGCGGCCCCCGATCCGGCGACCCTGCGCGCCCGGTGGGCCGCCCTGGCCGCCGCCGAGGGGCCGGAGCGGGAGCGGCTGTTCCGCCCGACCCGGGCGCGGACCCCGGGCGCCGGGGCGGCGGCGCTGCCGGGCCAGCGCGCCGGGTCCACGGCCCGCTTCACGGACACTCCCGGGCCGCGCCCCGACCCCGTACGGATCCTGCGCGAGCCCTTCGACGAGCAGTGGCTGCTGCCCGACCAGCGGCTCATCGACCGGGCCCGCCCGGAGCTGTGGCGGGTGCTGGACGAGCACCAGCTGTTCGCCGTGGAATCCGCGCAGCCGGCGGAGCTGCTGGTCACCGCGCACCTCCCGGCCGGCCGGCTCGGCCGGATCCGCCCGCTGCACCGCCGCCCGGGCGGCGCCGAGCCCAATCTCGCCCCCGGGCTGACGCACCTGCTCGGCGAGCGGTACGGCACCTGGGTCACCCCTGAGGACGTGCTCTGCTGGATCCTCGCCGCGGGCCGCCCCGGCCCCCGGGGGTACGAGGTCCCCCTCACCGCCGACGCCACGCGCTGGCGGGCCGGGCTGGAGCTGGGCCACCGGCTGCTCTCCGTCCGGCTGCGCGGGGCCCGCGGCGGCGAGGCGCCCCGGCTGCCCGGCGGGCGCCGGCCGTACGTCCGCTCGGCGCTGCCCGCCTGGCCGCGCGAGCTCTCGTACGACCCCGGGAGCGAGACCCTGACCGTCGGGGGCGGCGGCGGGGACACCGCCGTCGGCACCGTGTCGCCCGTACCGGCCGGGGCCTGGGAGTACGAGGCCCAGGGCGTCCGCGTCCTGGAGTCCTGGTTCGCCGCCCGGCTCGCCCATCGGGACCCGGAGGCCGAGGGGCTCGACGCGGTGGGTCCGGCGCAGTGGCCGCAGGGCTGGACCTCCGAGCTCCTGGCCCTGGTGACGACCCTGGCACTGCTCGCCGAACTGGAGCCGGAGCGGGGGGCGTTCGAGGTGGGGCCGGTGCTTTCCGCCGCCGAGCTGCGGGTGGCCGGGGTGTTGCCGGTGCCGGGCTGGGCGCGGCGGCCGGCCTCCGTTCTGGACCATCAGGAGGAGGGGCCGGGCGGGCAGTTCGCGCTGCTCTGACCTCGCGGGGGCGGAGCCTGGCGCTCCGGGCGGCCTTCTGGGGCCCGGCCCTGCGGGACCGCCCCGGCGGGACCGTCGCAGCGGAGCCGTCGCAGCGGGCTGCGCTCGGGCGCGCCTGCGCAGGGCTGCGCGAGGCGGGGCGGGGGCCCTGCGGGGCGGAGTTCCCCTACCCGCCCTTCCACCGTTCCCCGGGCTCCGCCCGGACCCGCGCCTCAAACGCCGGCGAGGCTGGGAGTGACCCCGGGCCTCTGCCCGGACCCGCGCCTCAAACGCCGGCGGGGCTGGGAGTGCCCCCGGGCGCCGCCCGGACCCGGTCTCCAAACGCCGGACGGGCTGCAAGCGGGGTACCGGGCTGCGCCCGGACCCCCTGGGGCTCCGCCCCAGACCCCGCGCCTCAAACGCCGGCGAGGCTGGATTTGCG
>NZ_JBHXKA010000042.1:0-62817 GCF_042722885.1 Streptomyces sp. NPDC058401 | reverse complement strand
GGGTATATCCAGCCCCTCCGGCGTTTGAGGAGCGGGGTCCGGGGCGGAGCCCCAGGGGGTCCGGGCGCAGCCCGGGGAACGGGCGAAGGGCGGGTAGGGGACTTCGCCCCGCGCAGCGGGCTCCGGGTACCTAGGGGGGGACTGAGTACCCGCGCCCTGTTGCCCGGCGGGCCCCCGCGGGAGCGTAGGGGCATGGGAGCCAGCGCAAGCGACATCGCCGCAGTCACCCCCGCCACGCGGGACCGATACGTCGACCTGCTCCGGGTCGCCTCGCTCGGGACCGTCATCGCCGGGCACTGGCTGATGGCCGCCGTCGGCACCGACGGCATAGGGAATCTGCTCGCCGTGGTGCCGCCGCTCCAGGTGCTCACCTGGGCGCTCCAGGTGATGCCGGTGTTCTTCTTCGTCGGAGGGTTCTCGCACGCCCTGTCCTATCGTTCCCTCGCGCGCCGCACCGAGGGCCCCGTCTACGCCGCCTTCGTGCGGGCCCGGCTGCGCCGCCTGCTGCGGCCGACCCTCGTGTTCGTGGCCGTCTGGACCGCCGCGGCCCTCACCGCGCAGCTGCTCGGCGCGGGCGGCGGGCGGCTGTCCGGGGCGGCGTTCCGGCTGGTCACGCAGCCGCTGTGGTTCATCGGGATCTACCTCGCGATGGTCGCCCTGACCCCGCCCCTGCTGAAGCTGCACGAGCGCTACGGCTGGGCCGCCTTCGGGGCGCTGGCCGCGGCCGCCGCCGCCGTGGACCTGCTGCGCTTCGCGGGCGGTGTCCCGTACGCCGAGTTCCTGAACTTCGCCTTCGTCTGGCTGGCCGTCCACCAGCTGGGCTTCCTGCGCGCCGACGGGAGGCTCCGCCGCCCCGGCGTCCTCGCCGCCGCCGGGCTCGCGGGGGCCGTGGCGCTGGTGGCGTACGGGCCGTACCCGCTGTCCATGGTCGGGATGCCGGGGGAGAAGGTCTCCAACATGGCCCCGCCCACCCTCGCCCTGCTCGCGCACGGGATCTGGCTCGTGGGCGCCGTGGAGCTGCTCAGGGCCCCCGCCGCGGCATGGCTGGCCCGGCCCCGGGTCTGGCGCCGGGTGGTCGCCGCCAACGGGGTCGCCATGACGGCCTTCCTCTGGCACCTCACCGCGATGCTCGCCGTGTACGCCGCCCAGCTCGGCCTGGGCATCGCCCTGCCCGAGCCCGCCGGGGCGGCCTGGTGGGCCCAGGTCCCGGTCCGGTTCCTTGCCGCAGCAGCGCTGACCGGCGTGCTCGTCGCGGTCTTCCGGCGCTTCGAGGCACCCTCCGCGCACACCGGGAACACCGCGGACCCCGGCTCCGGCCCCCGCGCCGCCCTCGGCACCGCCCTGTGCCTCCTCGGCGTCCTCGGGCTGTCCACGACCGGTCTCGGCGGGCTCCTGGAAGGCCACAGCGCCACCCTGATCGCGCTCCCGGTGACCGCGCCCGCCGCGATCGGCATGGCGCTGGGCGGCTGGCTTCTGGTGGAACGGTCCGGCACTTCGCGGAGGGTTAGGCTGAGGGGCTGATCCACACCCCTTCCCTGGAGCGCTCCTGATGGCCGTCAACCTGGTCAATGTCGAGGCAGTCAGCAAGGTGTACGGAACCCGTACCCTGCTCGACGGCATCTCCCTCGGCGTATCCGAGGGGGACCGGATCGGTGTCGTAGGCCGCAACGGCGACGGCAAGACCACCCTCATCCGCATGCTCGCCAAGCTGGAGGAGCCCGACAGCGGCCGGGTCACCCAGAACAGCGGCCTGCACATGGGCGTGCTCACCCAGCACGACTCCCTCGACCCCAAGGCCACCGTCCGCCACGAGATCATCGGGGACATGGCCGACCACGAGTGGGCCGGCAACGCCAAGATCCGCGACGTCCTGACCGGCCTGTTCGGCGGGCTCGACCTGCCCGGCTTCGGGCAGGGCCTCGACACGGTCATCGGCCCGCTGTCCGGCGGTGAGCGCCGCCGCATCGCGCTGGCCCAGCTGCTCATCGCCGACCAGGACCTCCTCGTACTCGACGAGCCCACCAACCACCTGGACGTCGAGGGCATCTCCTGGCTGGCCAAGCACCTCCAGGAACGCCGCTCCGCACTCGTCTGCGTCACCCACGACCGGTGGTTCCTCGACCAGGTCTGCACCCGCATGTGGGACGTGCAGCGCGGTGACGTCCACGAGTACGAGGGCGGCTACAGCGACTACGTCTTCGCCCGCGCCGAGCGCGACCGCATCGCCGCCACGGAGGAGTCCAAGCGGCAGAACCTGATGCGCAAGGAGCTCGCCTGGCTGCGCCGCGGCGCCCCGGCCCGTACCTCCAAGCCGCGCTACCGCATCGAGGCCGCCAACGAGCTGATCGCCGACGTGCCGCCGCCGCGCGACAAGTCCGCACTGATGAAGTTCGCCAACGCCCGCCTCGGCAAGACGGTGTTCGACCTGGAGGACGTGACCGTCCAGGCCGGCCCCAAGACCCTCCTCAAGCACCTCACCTGGCACCTGGGCCCCGGCGACCGCGTCGGCCTCGTCGGCGTCAACGGCGCCGGCAAGACCTCCCTGCTGCGCGCCCTCGGCGAGGCCGCCCGCACCCAGGGCGAGGTCCAGCCGGCCGCCGGCACGGTGACCGTCGGCAAGACCGTCAAGCTGGCCTACCTCTCCCAGGAGGTCGGCGAACTCGACCCGTCCCTGCGGGTCCTGGAGGCCGTCCAGCGCGTGCGCGACCGGGTGGACCTCGGCCAGGGCCGCGAGATGACGGCCGGGCAGCTGTGCGAGCAGTTCGGCTTCACCAAGGAGAAGCAGTGGACGCCCGTCGGCGACCTCTCCGGTGGTGAGCGGCGCCGGCTGCAGATCCTGCGCCTGCTGATGGACGAGCCCAACGTCCTCTTCCTCGACGAGCCCACCAACGACCTCGACATCGAGACCCTGACCCAGCTGGAGGACCTCCTCGACGGCTGGCCCGGGTCGATGATCGTGATCTCGCACGACCGGTTCTTCATCGAGCGCACCACCGACACGGTCATGGCCCTGCTGGGCGACGCGAGCCTGCGGATGCTGCCGCGCGGCCTCGACGAGTACCTGGAGCGCCGCCAGAAGATGATCGACGCGGCCGCTCCGGCGCCCGCCGCGGCCACCGCCGGAAAGTCCTCCGCCTCCGGGGACGCGCGCGCCGCGAAGAAGGAGCTGCAGAAGATCGAGCGGCAGCTCAACAAGATGACGGACCGCGAGAGCAGCCTGCACGCCCAGATCGCCGAGAACTCCACCGACTTCGACAAGGTCGCCAAGCTCGACGCCGAACTGAGGGAACTCATCTCGGGCCGGGACGAGTTGGAGATGCGCTGGCTGGAGCTCGCCGAGGACGCGTAGCCTGCGGGGCCCGCGGGCCCCAACTGGCCGATAACGGCGGCATCACGGGCCGGTTCTCCCTTGGGAACAGGGGTTGGACCGGCCCGTCCCGTGCGCGCAAGCAGTGATAGAAAGGGCTTCCTCCCACACCCGAAGCCGAAGGTATGCGCTGATGACCGAGCCGCCCCAGCCGCCGCCCCAGCCGCCGAACCCTTCCGGTTACGGGCACCTGCCCGGGCCGCCGCAGCCCGGTTACGGATTCCCGCCACAGGGCGAGAACCCGTACGCGCAGCAGGGTCCGCCGCCGGGTCCCTACGGGCAGCAGCCGCAGGGCCCGTACGGCCAGCAGCCGCCCGGGGGCTACGGTTTCCCGCCGCAGCCCCCGCACATGCCCCCCGGCGCCCCCGGCATGCCCGGCATGCCGCCGGAGCCGCCCGCCGGGCCGAAGAAGAAGCTCGCCGTGCTGATCGCGGCCGCCGTCGCCGGCGTGCTCGTCCTGGGCACCGGCGGCTACTTCCTGCTCTTCGACGGCAAGGACAAGTCCGACAAGGTGGTCGGGCAGGACACCACGCCGCCCGCCGACGACAAGGCCTCGCCCTCGGCCTCCGTGGACAAGGGCGACGGCAGCGGCAACGGCGGCGAGGAGGAACAGGACCTCAACGCCGGCCGCAAGCAGGGCGAGAGCAAGGTCCTGTGGTTCAAGAGCCGCAAGATCGACGGCCCCGGCTCGGGCGTCGACTCCCAGGGCCAGTGGATCGTCGGGGACACCGTCGTCAAAAGCCTCTGGAAGTCGGTCGTCGGCTACGGGGTCAAGGACGGCAAGGAGAAGTGGACCCTCGCCCTCCCCACCGAGATCTGCGGGGTCACCGACATGACCGCGGACGGCAAGACCGTGGTCCTGTACAAGAACGGCGAGGCCAGCGGCGCCGACTGCAACATGATGCGGATGATCGACCTGAAGGCCGGCAAGGAGGGATGGTCGAAGGAGGTGCCGAAGGAAGGCCTCTTCGACATCATGACCGCCCCCGACCTCGCCCTCACCGGTGACTCCCTCGTGGTCAACCGGATGGGCACGAGCAGCGCGTTCAAGGTCAGCACCGGGGACAAGCTCTTCGACAACAAGCGGGACGAGGGCTGCCGGCCCACCGAGTTCGTCGCCCTGAACGGGAAGATGCTCTCCGTCGCGACCTGCCAGGACGCCGACAAGACCGTCCAGGTCATGGACGCCGACCCGACCACGGGCAAGAACACCTGGATCTACAAGCTCCCCAAGGGCTTCGACGTCAAGAACGTCTACTCGCTCGACCCGATCGTCCTCGACCTCGGCAACAGCGAGGGCAAGGAGCGCTCCATCGTGGTCCTCGGACCCGACGGCAAGCAGCGCACCACCGTCTCCGGCGACGGCAGCTTCCCGGTCGGCTGCGGCGGCCTCTTCAACCACTCGATCCAGAGCTGCGGTTCCTCCTACGTGGACGCGAACACGCTCTACCTGCCCACGAAGGCCGACATCGGCAAGCCGAACGAGATCGTCGCCTTCGACCTCGGCACCGGCAAGGTCAAGTGGCGCACCCCGGCCGGCGAGGGACGCACCCTCACCCCGCTGAAGGCGGCGGGCGGCCAGGTCGTCGTCTACCGCGAGGCGGAGAACGACAAGGGCGGCGAGGTCCTCACGATCCCGGCCGCCGGGGGCACGCCCACCGCGGTCCTGCGCAACCCGTCCGGCGCCGCGGCCCCGGTGGAGAGCTCCTTCCTCTCCCCGAACGTGGACTACGTGGACGGCAGGCTGTTCGTCTCCGCCTCCCATCTGCAGGCCCAGAACAAGAGCGAGAAGTTCCTGATGGTCTTCGGCAAGTGAGCGGCCGCCCCGCAGCGAACGAGCAGCCCGCAGAACAGCCCGCCGAACAGCGCGCCGAACAGTCCGCCGAGCCGCCCACCGAGAGGCAGTAGCACCGATGAGTACCCCGCCGCCCCCCAGCCAGCCGCCGTCCGGCGGGTTCGGTGCGCCGCAGGACCCGCCGCCGGGCGGTTTCGGCAAGCCCGCGGACCAGCCCCCCGGCGGTTTCGGCGGGCCCCCGCCGGTGCCCCCGGCCATGCCGGCCGGCCCCCCGCCGCCGCCCCCGGCGCAGCCGCCGACGGTCCCGGCCGGGCAGCCCGCCGGACAGCCCTCGTACGGCTATCCGCAGGAGTCCTACGGCTACCCGCAGCAGCCCCAGCCCGTCACCGCGCCGATGTACGCGGCCCAGAGCCCGGCGGTGCCCGCCGGCGGCGGTGGCGGCGGCAACGACGTCCGCACCCAGCTGATGATCGTCGGCGCGGCCCTCCTGGCCATCGTCCTCATCGTCGGCGGCGGCTTCTGGTACGTCTCAGGCGACGACGAGGGCTCCGGCGACCAGCCCGTGGCCGACGGCAGCGCGAGCCCCGGCGCCGGCGGCGACAAGGCCCCGGGCGGCGGCGGCACCGAGAAGGTGCCCGCCAAGACCAAGTCGAAGACGCTGGTCAACGTCCCGATGCCGGAGTCCGCCGAGATCGTCCAGATCCCCGGCTCCTGGCTCACCGACACCACCTACGCCAAGTCCGACATGGGCAAGATCGTCGGCTACAACGTGGCCGACGGCGCCAAGAAGTGGGAGGTCCCGCTCGGCGCCAACGTCTGCGGCGCGAGCCGCTGGGTCTCGGACAACAAGACGGCGGTCCTCTTCGACGAGGCCCTGCCGTCGGCCGACAAGAAGTACCCGCGCTGCAACCAGGTCGGCGTCATCGACCTGAACACCGGCAAGCTCCTGTGGAAGGCCCAGACCAAGGCCGAGGGCGGCGGCGACAAGCCGATCGAGTTCGAGGAGGTCACCCTCAGCGGCCAGACCGTGGCCGCGGGCGGCCTGTACGGCGGCGCCGCCTGGAACCTCGCCGACGGCAAGGTCCTGTGGACGCCCAAGGTCAACGCCGACAACTGCAGCGACCTCGGCTACGCCGGCGGCCCGGCCCTCGCCGTGATCCGCCGCTGCGGCCGGGGCTCGGGCTACACCATGTACGCCCAGGCCCTCGACCCGGTCACCGGCGCGCAGAAGTACCAGTACAAGCTGGCCGCGGGCCTGGAGTTCGCCCAGATCGTCTCCACCAAGCCGCTGATCGTCGCGGCGGACGTCAATGACACCGCCAAGAACGCCACCGGCGTCAGCGACCTCTTCGTCCTCGACGACGCGGGCCAGCTGAAGACGCGCATCCCGCTCACCTCGGGCAACTACAACCCCGAGTGCGGCGGCACCGAGGTCGAGGACTGCACCAACATGGTCGTCGGCAACGGCAAGCTCTACCTGCCGACCGAGGAGCACAAGGGCACGACCGACTCCGGCCGCACCAACGAGATCGTCTCCTTCGACCTGGAGACCGGCAAGCTGACCGCCGACCGCGCCGACGCCGGCGAGCGCTACACCGTCTACCCGCTGCGCATGGACGGCTCCAACCTCATCGCCCACAAGTCCCCGCCGTACGACGGCGGCGGCCAGGTCGTCTCCATCGACGGCAAGACGATGAAGGAGACCCTGCTCATGCAGAACCCGGCGACCAAGGAATCGCAGCGCGCCGAGACCCAGTTCCTGCCGGAGAGCGCGGAGTACCGCTACCAGAACGGGAAGCTGTTCATCTCCCGCACGGCGGTCATGACCAAGTCCACCGTGTCCACCGACCCGTACTACAGCTTCGTCTCCTTCACCACCGGCTGAGCCGTCGCGGGCGCACGCCCGATCCAGCCGAAGCCCCCGGAAGATCCGCCCTTCCGGGGGCTTCTGCGCGGTAACCCCACCGCGTCGTCGAACAAGCGTGTAGCTTGCCGGGTCAGAAGGGCGGGGGTGGGTGCCTCAATGGGCGTACGGGTCATGGTGGTCGACGAGCACCGGCTGCTGGCCGAGGCGCTCGCCTCGGCCCTGAAACTGCGCGGACACCGGGTACTGGCCGCGGCGGCCCCGGCCGCGGGCGCCGCCGAACTGGTCATCAGCCGCGCCCCGGAGGTCTGCCTCTTCGGCACCGCCACGCCCGCCGAGCCCGGGGTCTTCGAGCCGATCGTCCGGATCAAGCGGGAGCGTCCGCAGATCGCGGTGGTCGTCCTGGGGCCGGTGCCGAGCCCGCGCGGGATCGCGGCCGCCTTCGCGGCGGGCGCCTCGGGGTACGTGCGCCACGACGAGCGCATCGAGGGCGTGGAGCGGGCCCTGGCCAAGGCCCGGGCGGGTGAAGTGGCCATCGCGCCACAGCTGTTGCAGGGGGCCTTCGCGGAGCTGCTCAACCCCGCGGCCCAGCCCGACGACGAGGGCAGCCGGCTGCTGCGGCTCCTCACCCCCCGCGAGGTGGAGGTGCTGGTCCGGGTCGCCGAGGGCGAGGACACCCGGCTGATCGCCGCCGGCATGGCCATCGCGCCGAGCACCGCGCGCACGCACGTCCAGCGGGTGCTGATGAAGCTGGGCGTGGGCTCGCGGCTGGAGGCGGCCGCGCTGGCCGCCCGTACCGGCCTGCTCGACCGGGCCGGACTGCCGCCGTCCGGGGGTGTCCGGCTCTGATCGGGGCCGGGGATTTCCCCGGCGGCGCGGATTCCGGTATGCCGGTGGGCAGCACGCGCACGGTGCGTGCTTTCCCCGGCGAGAGGCAGTAGGCACGTGAGCGAGACGGCGTCTTCCAAGGCTTCCAACTCTTCCAATTCCTCTAAGGCTTCGAAGTCCTCCAAGTACTTGGTCACCGGCGGAGCCGGATACGTGGGCGGCGTGGTCGCGGCCCATCTGCTGGAGGCGGGCCACGAGGTCACCGTCCTCGACGACCTCTCCACCGGCTTCCGTTCCGGGGTGCCGGCCGGCGCCGCGTTCATCGAGGGCCGCATCCAGGACGCCGCCGAACACCTGGACCCCTCCTACGACGGGGTGCTGCACTTCGCGGCCTCCTCGCAGGTCGGCGAGTCCGTGGTGAACCCGGGCAAGTACTGGGAGAACAACGTCGGCGGCACCCTGGCCCTGCTGGCCGCGATGCGCGGCGCGGGCGTGCGCCGACTGGTGTTCTCCTCCACCGCGGCGACCTACGGGGAGCCCGGCGACGGGCCGCTGACCGAGTCCTCGGTGACCGCCCCCACCAACCCGTACGGGGCCTCGAAGCTGGCCGTCGACCACATGATCGCGGGGGAGTGCGCGGCGCACGGCCTCGCGGCGGTCTCGCTGCGCTACTTCAACGTGGCCGGCGCCTACGGGCGGTTCGGCGAGCTGCACGACCCGGAGACCCACCTGATCCCGCTGGTGCTGCAAGTGGCCCTGGGCGAGCGGGAGTCGATCTCGGTGTTCGGCGAGGACTACCCGACCCCGGACGGCACCTGCGTACGGGACTACATCCACGTCGCCGACCTGGCCGAGGCCCACCTGGCCGCGCTGCGGGCCGCCGCCGGGGGAGAGCACCTGGTGTGCAACCTCGGCAACGGCAGCGGGTTCTCGGTCCGCGAGGTCATCGAGACGGTCCGCAAGGTCACCGGGAGGGAGATTCCCGAGGTGGTGGCTCCGCGCCGGACGGGAGATCCGGCCTTCCTCGTCGCCTCCGCCCGCACGGCCCGCGAGCGGCTCGGCTGGACCCCGACCCGCTCGGACCTCACGGGCATCGTGACGGACGCCTGGAACTTCGCCCGCACCCGCCGCGGCTGACCCCTGCCGCACGTACGCCCCTGCACCGATCTGCCCCGCCCCGCCCCGGGCGGGGGCGTGCGTGCGTTCGGGGCGCGCCCTTGGCGGGCGCTGCGCGCGGGCGCCCGGCGTGCGCACGCCGAGTGAAATACACCCCGTGCAACTGCCCGCGGCACACCACCGGACGGAACGGCGGTTCCGCTGGAGGAAAGCAGTCGATTTCAAGCCACACCCGAGCCCTTCCGGATGCGCCTCGCCGGAAAATCGCTCGGAAAACTTCTGCAATTCGGCCAACCACGAGCCGACCCCGGCCCTACGCTGATGCGTGACACCGGTGGGGGCCGGTGTTGATTCAGGGGTCGAGACAAGTCGGGTACGACGTCCGGTCCGGGGTAGTGCAGAGATGTCACGGCGGCGGCCGAGGCGCCTGCGGATCACCCGGTCCGGGCGTCGTACCCGCAGTCGTCCGTTCCCCGACCCTTGGGGGTTTTGTGGTCCGTATCCGGGTACTCGTGGTCGACGATCACCGCATCTTCGCCGAATCTCTCGCCGCCGCGCTCGCGGCCGAACCGGACGTGGACGTTTCCGCGGCCGGCAGCGGCCCCGCCGCGCTGCGCTGCCTCGAACGCGCGGCGGCCGAGGGCCGTCGCTTCGACGTCCTGCTGGTCGACTCCGACCTGGCCGCCGTCCCCGCGGGCGTTCCCGTCCAGCGGGAGTCCGGCTCCGCCCCGCCCGCCGCCGACGGGATCGCGCTGGTGGCAGGCGTACGGGTGTCCCATCCGGAGGTCCGCACGGTCGTGCTCGCCGAGCGCGACGACGCCCGCCGGGCCGCCCTGGCGCTCCAGGCGGGAGCCTCGGGCTGGGTGGCCAAGGACTGCTCGCTCTCGCGGCTGCTGGCCGTGATCCGCGGGGTCCTGCGCGAGGAGACGCACCTTCCGCCCGCGCTGCTCACCGGGGTGCTCCGCGAACTGACCGCGGCGCGCAAGCACCGTACCGACAGCGAACGGCTGGTGGAGTCCCTCACGCCGAGGGAGCACGAGGTGCTGCGCTGCATGGTGGCGGGGCTGGGCCGCAAGGACGTGGCCGCGCGGCTGTTCCTCTCCCCGCACACGGTCCGCACCCACATGCAGAACGTGCTGGGCAAGCTGGGCGTGCACTCCACGCTCGCGGCGGTCGCCCTGGCCCGGCGGGCCGGCGTACGGCCCGCGGACCTGCCCGGACTGCCGGGGCAGGGACTAGCCGGGGATGTTGTCGAACGGAGCGGTCAACTGGCGTAGCAGGCCCGCGAGGTCGCCGCGCTGCGTCCGCGAGAGCTGGGCCAGGATCGCCCGTTCCTGGGCCAGCAGGCCGGCGAGCGCCTGGTCGGCGCGGTCGCGGCCCTCGGGGCTGAGGCGCACCAGGACCCCGCGGCGGTCGTTGGGGTCCGGCAGCCGTTCGACGAGGCCCTTCTTGGCGAGCCGGTCGATGCGGTTGGTCATGGTCCCGGAGGTCACCAGGGTCTGCGTCAGCAGCTGGCCGGGGGAGAGCTGGTAGGGCGCACCGGCCCGCCGCAGCGAGGTCAGGACGTCGAACTCCCAGGGCTCCAGGCCGTGCTCGGAAAAGGCCAGCCGGCGGGCACGGTCGAGATGCCGCGCGAGCCTGCTGACGCGGCTGAGTACCTCGAGCGGTTCCACGTCGAGGTCAGGGCGTTCCCGCCGCCATGCCGCGACCAGTCGGTCGACCTCGTCCTCCATGCCGATCAGTGTAAAGGGTCTGTCGACGTGAAGTCTCTTTAAATCGAGTATCTCGATCTAGAGTATCTTGACGTCGAGATATATATTCCGCCACCATGGGGCATGGAGGGGGCCGGAGAAGCTTCCGCTTCCCACCGCACTGCCAGCAAGGAGGCTCGAACATGCATTCCGATACCGCGCCGGCCAGGGTTCCGGCGTCGACATCCCCCACGAACCCCACGGATGCCGCCCCCACCTGGGACCCGCAGCAGTACCTCCGGCACGCGGGCCACCGGGCCAGGCCCTTCCTCGACCTCCTGGGCCGCATACCCGAGCTGCCCACCCGGGCCGCCCGCATCGCCGACCTCGGCTGCGGCCCCGGCAACGTCACCGCGCTCCTCGCGGACCGCTGGCCCGCCGCGCACATCACCGGCTACGACCTCTCCCCGGAGATGCTCCACCGCGCCGACGCCGAGTACGCCGGCCCCACCGGCGGCGGAGGAGAGCTCGACTTCCGTCACGGCAACCTCGCCGACTGGCTCCCGGAGGAGCCCTACGACCTGATCGTCTCCAACGCCGCCCTGCAGTGGGTCCCCGGCCACGCCGGATCCTTCGCCCCCTGGATCAACGGACTGCGCCCCGGCGGCACCTTCGCCTTCCAGATCCCCGGCAACTTCACCGCCCCCAGCCACCGGATCCTGGCCGAGCTGTGCGACACCCCGCGCTGGCGGGCCCGGCTCGCCGGACACGGAGCCCGCTACATCCACATCCTCGAACCCTCCGGATACCTGGAGCGGTTCACCGAGCTCGGCTGCGACGCCGACGTGTGGGAGACCACCTACTACCAGCTGCTCCAGGGCCCCGACCCGGTGCTGGACTGGGTCAAGGGCACCGCGCTGCGGCCCGTGCTCACCGCACTGGCCGACGACGAGGAGGCAGTCGAGGCCTTCCTCACCGAGTACCGCACCCTGCTCCGCGAGGCCTACCCCACGGGCCCCCGCGGCACCGTCTTCCCGTTCCGCCGCATCTTCGCCGTCGCCCGCAAGGAGCCCTGAGCATGCTCACCGGAGTCGACCACGCCCAGGGCTCGCAGCAGGCCTGACGCCCCGCACGACGGCGCCCCGCCACCGGATCTCCGGTGACGGGGCGCCGTCGTACGCGCGAGCTGCGGGCTCACTTCTTGCGGTGGCCCACCAGTCGCGGCTTCGCCTCCAGGTTCTCCAGTCCGTGCCAGGACAGGTTCACCAGGTGCGCCGCCACCTCGGCCTTCTTCGGCTGGCGGGTCTCCAGCCACCACTGCCCGGTCAGCGCGACCATGCCGACCAGCGCCTGCGCGTACAGCGGGGCCAGCTTCGGGTCGAAGCCGCGGGCCTTGAATTCGAGGCCCAGGATGTCCTCGACCTGCGTGGCGATGTCACTGATCAGCGAGGCGAAGGTGCCCGTCGACTGGGCCACGGGGGAGTCCCGGACCAGGATCCGGAAGCCGTCCGTGTAGTTCTCGATGTAGTCCAGCAGCGCGAAGGCCGCCTGCTCCAGGAGCTCCCGCGGGTGCCCGGCCGTCAGGGCGCCCGTCACCCCGTCCAGCAGCTGGCGCATCTCGCGGTCCACGACGACCGCGTAGAGGCCCTCCTTGCCGCCGAAGTGCTCGTAGACCACCGGCTTGGAGACTCCGGCCTTCGCCGCGATCTCCTCCACCGAGGTGCCCTCGAACCCCTTCTCGGCGAACAGGGTGCGGCCGATGTCCAGCAGTTGCTGACGCCGTTCCGCGCCCGTCATCCGGACCCGGCGGCTGCGCCTGGGCTTCTCGCTGCTGGAACTGCTGCCGTCGTTTCCCACGTCCCCCATCATGCCGCGTTCGACACTTCTTCCTTGCGTCGGGCGTCGATGCGGGCCTCGGACGGCCAGCGGACGTCGGACGCCCAGCCCAGCTGTTCGAACCAGCGGATCAGGCGCGCACTGGAGTCGACCTGGCCGCGCAGCACACCGTGCCGGGCCGAGGTCGGGTCGGCGTGGTGCAGGTTGTGCCAGGACTCGCCGCAGGACAGCACCGCCAGCCACCACACGTTGCCGGAGCGGTCGCGGGACTTGAACGGGCGCTTGCCCACCGCGTGGCAGATCGAGTTGATCGACCACGTCACGTGGTGCAGCAGCGCGACCCGGACCAGGGAGCCCCAGAAGAACGCCGTGAAGGCGCCCCACCACGACATCGTCACCAGACCGCCGACCAGCGGCGGCAGCGCCAGCGAGAACATCGTCCAGAAGATGAAGTCGCGCGAGATGCGGCGGATCGCCGGGTCCTTGATCAGGTCCGGGGCGTACTTCTGCTGGTCGGTCTGCTCCTCGTCGAAGAGCCACCCGATGTGCGCCCACCACAGGCCCTTCATCAGGGCCGGCACCGTCTCGCCGAAGCGCCACGGCGAATGCGGGTCGCCCTCGTGGTCGGAGTACTTGTGGTGCTTGCGGTGGTCGGCCACCCACCGCACCAGGGGGCCCTCGACCGCCATCGAGCCCATGACCGCCAGGGCGATGCGCAGCGGCCGCTTCGCCTTGAAGGAACCGTGCGTGAAGTACCGGTGGAAGCCGATCGTGATGCCGTGGCAGGCCAGGAAGTACATGAACACCATCAGGCCCACGTCCAGCCAGCTCACCCCCCAGCCCCAGGCGAGCGGAAGGGCCACCAGCAGGGCGAGGAAGGGCACGGTGATGAACAGCAGCAGTGCGATCTGCTCCACCGACCGCTTGCTCTCACCGCCGAGGGTCGCGGACGGCGCGGACGCGCCGGAAGACGCCGAGGCGTCCTCGATCACGTCGGGACTGATGGTCATAGGTGTGTCCCCTGAGGGTGAGGGAGTCGGCAGGCGCGCCGCCCGGCCACACATCCCTACGGGTGCGTAACCTACGGCAACGTAAGTATGGCAAAGGTCCCCCCCGCGGCAAGAGGAGCGCGCTGCGATCCCGTCCTCAAGGCGCTGGTTACAGGGCCGATCGGCCCGAGTCCCAGGGCCGTCGTCCCGCCTGGTGACACAGGGACCTGGTCACCGGTACGGGCCACCTATCCTGGTGTCGTCGGACAGCGCGGTCCGCACGGGCAGCCCGAGCTGCGCATCAGGAGCGGTGGCACCGCCGGACCCAGGTCCGGGCGGGCACCACCGCGCGCATCCGGGGCCCACCTCCCAGTAGCGCTCGAAACACTGCAAGGAGCCGCACCTGTGAGCAGTGCCGACCAGGCCCACTCGACCACCGCCCCGGCCACGTCCCCCGCCGGCGCGGCCAACGCCGAGCTGCGCGCGGACATCCGCCGCCTCGGCGACCTCCTCGGTGAGACCCTCGTACGCCAGGAGGGCCAGGACCTCCTCGACCTGGTCGAACGCGTCCGAGCCCTCACGCGCACCGACGGCATCGCGGCCGCGGAGCTGCTCGGCGACACCGACCTGGAGACCGCCGCCAAGCTGGTGCGCGCCTTCTCCACCTACTTCCACCTCGCCAACGTCACCGAGCAGGTGCACCGCGGCAAGGAGCTGCGCGCCCACCGCGCCGCCGAGGGGGGCCTGCTGGCCCGCACCGCCGACATGCTCAAGGACGCGGACCCCGAGCACCTGCGCGAGACGGTCAAGAACCTCAACGTCCGCCCCGTCTTCACCGCGCACCCCACCGAAGCGGCCCGCCGCAGCGTCCTCAACAAGCTGCGCCGCATCGCGGCCCTCCTGGAGGAGCCCGTCTCGGGCGCCGGCGAGCGCCGCCGCCACGACCTGCGCCTCGCGGAGAACATCGACCTCGTCTGGCAGACCGACGAACTGCGCGTGGTCCGCCCCGAGCCCGCCGACGAGGCCCGCAACGCCATCTACTACCTCGACGAGCTGCACGCCGGCGCCGTCGGCGACGTCCTCGAGGACCTCGCCGCCGAGCTCCAGCGCGTCGGCATCGAGATCCCGGCCGGCACCCGCCCGCTCACCTTCGGCACCTGGATCGGCGGCGACCGCGACGGCAACCCGAACGTCACCCCCGACGTGACCCGGGACGTGCTGATCCTCCAGCACGAGCACGGCATCACCGACGCCCTGGAACTCATCGACTTCCTGCGCGGACTGCTGTCGAACTCCATCCGCTACACCGGCGCCACCGAGGAACTCCTCACCTCCCTCCAGGCCGACCTGGAGCGCCTCCCCGAGATCAGCCCGCGCTACAAGCGGCTGAACGCGGAGGAGCCGTACCGCCTCAAGGCCACCTGCATCCGGCAGAAGCTCCTCAACACCCGAGAGCGCCTCGCCAAGGGCATCCCGCACGAGGAAGGCCGCGACTACCTCGGCACCGCCGAGCTGCTCACCGACCTCACCCTCATCCAGACCTCCCTGCGCGAGCACCGCGGCGCGCTCTTCGCCGACGGCCGCATGGACCGCACCATCCGCACGCTGGCCGCCTTCGGCCTCCAGCTCGCCACGATGGACGTGCGCGAGCACGCGGACGCCCACCACCACGCGCTCGGTCAGCTCTTCGACCGGCTCGGCGAGGAGTCCTGGCGCTACGCGGACATGCCCCGCGACTACCGCGGCCGCCTCCTGGCCAAGGAGCTGCGCTCCCGCCGCCCGCTGGCGCCCACCCCGGCCCCGCTCGACGCGGCCGGCCAGAAGACCCTCGGCGTGTTCGGCGCCATCAAGGACGCCTTCGAGAAGTTCGGCCCCGAGGTCATCGAGTCCTACATCATCTCGATGTGCCAGGGCGCCGACGACGTCTTCGCCGCGGCCGTCCTCGCCCGCGAGGCCGGTCTCATCGACCTGCACGGCGGCTGGGCCAAGATCGGCATCGTGCCGCTCCTGGAGACCACCGACGAGCTCAAGGCCGCCGACGTCATCCTCGACGAGATGCTCGCGGACCCCTCCTACCGGCGCCTCGTCTCGCTGCGCGGAGACGTCCAGGAGGTCATGCTCGGCTACTCCGACTCCTCCAAGTTCGGCGGCATCACCACCTCCCAGTGGGAGATCCACCGCGCCCAGCGCCGGCTGCGCGACGTGGCCCACCGCTACGGGGTGCGCCTGCGCCTCTTCCACGGCCGCGGCGGCACCGTCGGCCGCGGCGGCGGCCCCTCGCACGACGCGATCCTCGCGCAGCCCTGGGGCACCCTGGAGGGCGAGATCAAGGTCACCGAGCAGGGCGAGGTCATCTCCGACAAGTACCTCGTACCGTCGCTGGCCCGCGAGAACCTGGAGCTGACCGTCGCGGCCACCCTCCAGGCCTCCGCCCTGCACACCGCCCCGCGCCAGTCCGACGAGGACCTGGCCCGCTGGGACGCGGCCATGGACACCGTCTCCGACGCCGCGCACGACGCGTACCGCGCGCTGGTCGAGGACCCGGACCTGCCGGCGTACTTCTTCGCCGCCACCCCCGTGGACCAGCTCGCCGACCTGCACCTGGGCTCGCGCCCCTCGCGCCGCCCCGACTCGGGCGCGGGCCTCGACGGCCTGCGCGCCATCCCGTGGGTCTTCGGCTGGACCCAGTCCCGCCAGATCGTCCCCGGCTGGTACGGGGTCGGCTCGGGCCTGAAGGCCCTGCGCGAGGCCGGCCAGGGCGACGCGCTGACCGAGATGGGCGAGCGCTGGCACTTCTTCCGCAACTTCCTGTCCAACGTCGAGATGACGCTGGCCAAGACGGACCTGCGGATCGCCCGCCACTACGTCGACACCCTGGTGCCCGACGAGCTCAAGCACGTCTTCGCCCGCATCGAGGCCGAGCACGAGCTGACCGTCCGCGAGGTCCTGCGGATCACGGGGGGCGAGAAGCTCCTCGACTCCAACCCGGTCCTCCAGCAGACCTTCGCGGTCCGCGACGCCTACCTGGACCCGATCTCCTACCTCCAGGTCTCCCTGCTGGCCCGCCAGCGGGCGGCCGCCGAGCGCGGCGAGGAGGCGGACCCGATCCTGTCCCGGGCCCTGCTCCTCACCGTCAACGGCGTCGCGGCCGGCCTGCGCAACACCGGCTGACCCCTTCGCACGAGGTACGACGGCGTACGACGGAGCCCCCGCCACCGGATCGATCCGGTGGCGGGGGCTCCGTCGTATCCCGTACTAGCTGTTGTACGTGGACTGCGCGCGCTCCAGGCCCTCCTGGACGAGGCACTCCACGGCGTCCGCCGAACGGTCGACGAACCAGTCGAGCTCCTTGCGCTCCGTGGAGGAGAAGTCCTTCAGCACGAAGTCCGCGACCTGCATCCGGCCCGGCGGCCGGCCGATGCCGCAGCGCACGCGGTGGTAGTCCGGCCCCATCGCCTTGGTCATCGACTTCAGCCCGTTGTGGCCGTTGTCCCCGCCGCCCAGCTTCAGCCGCAGCGTCGGGTAGTCGATGTCCAGCTCGTCGTGGACCGCGACGATCCGGTCCAGCGGCACCTTGTAGAAGTCCCGCAGCGCCGTCACCGGGCCGCCGGAGAGGTTCATGAACGACAGGGGCTTGGCCAGCACCACGCGCCGGTTCAGCGGTCCGGGCGGGCCCATCCGGCCCTCGACCACCTGGGCGCGCGCCTTGTGCGCCTTGAACTTGCCGCGCATCCGCTCCGCCAGCAGGTCGGCGACCATGAAACCGATGTTGTGGCGGTTGCCCGCGTACTCCGCACCCGGGTTCCCGAGACCCACGATCAGCCAGGGCGCCGCGTCGTCCGACATCAAAAGCTCCTTATACGAAGACGACCGCCGTCCCGCTCCAGTGGAGCCGGACGGCGGTCGTTCAGCAAGTGCTGAGGGTGAGCGGTGAGGCTCAGGCCTCGGAGCCCTCGGCGGCCGGCTCCTCGGTGCCCGCGCCGATGACCTGCAGGACGGCGATGTCACCGTCGACGGCCAGCGTGGTGCCGGCCGGCAGGACCAGGTCGGAGGCGGTGATGGTGGCACCGGCCTCCAGGCCCGCGATGGACACGGTGACCTCGGTCGGGATGTGCGTGGCCTCGGCCTCGACGGAGATGGTGTTCTGGAGGGTCTCCAGCATGTTGCCGCCCGGGGCCAGCTCGCCCTCGGTGACGATCGCGACGTCGACGGTGACCTTCTCGCCCTTCTTGACGATCAGGAAGTCGACGTGGGAGATCGAGCGCTTCAGCGGGTGCTTCTGAACGGCCTTCGGGATGACCAGCTCGGTGCCGGCGCCCTCGATGTCCAGGGAGAGCAGGACGTTCGGGGTGCGGAGCGCCAGCGCCAGGGCGTGGGCGTCGACGTTGACGTGCTTCGGGTCGGTGCCGTGGCCGTAGATGACCGCGGGGGTCAGGGCGTCACGACGGGCCTGGCGGGCAGAGCCCTTGCCGAAGTTTTCGCGGACCTTCGCGGCAAGCTTGATCTCGGACATGCTCACTCCTCGTGGGGTGACGGAAATGGACGACAGTCACCCGGCCGGAACACGGCCTGCTACGAAGAGCGCGTCGATAACGGAGTACCGGAGACCTGTTTGGAAAATCCAAAAACAGGTACAGCCTCCCTCGCCGAGCAACTCGAGGAGTGTACCCGGAGGGGAGGCCGTACCCAAAAATGATCTAGCGCGGAGCGGACGTGCCTACTGCTGCTCTTCGAACAGGCTGGTGACCGAGCCGTCCTCGAAGACCTCGCGCACGGCGCGGGCGATCATCGGGGCGATGGAGAGCACCGTGATCTTGTCGAGCTCAAGGTCCGACGGGTCCGGCAGGGTGTTCGTGAACACGAACTCGCTGACCTTGGAGTTCTTCAGGCGGTCGGCGGCCGGGCCCGACAGGATGCCGTGGGTGGCCGTCACGATGACGTCCTCCGCGCCGTGCGCGAAGAGCGCGTCGGCGGCGGCGCAGATGGTGCCACCGGTGTCGATCATGTCGTCGACCAGGACGCAGACGCGGCCCTTGACCTCACCGACGACCTCGTGGACGGTCACCTGGTTGGCGACGTCCTTGTCGCGGCGCTTGTGCACGATCGCCAGCGGGGCGTCCAGGCGGTCGCACCAGCGGTCGGCGACGCGCACGCGGCCGGCGTCCGGGGAGACGATCGTCAGCTTGGAGCGGTCGACCTTGGCACCGACGTAGTCCGCGAGGACCGACAGGGCCGAAAGGTGGTCGACCGGGCCGTCGAAGAAGCCCTGGATCTGGTCGGTGTGCAGATCGACCGTGAGGATGCGGTCGGCACCCGCGGTCTTCAGCAGGTCGGCGACCAGGCGGGCCGAGATCGGCTCGCGGCCCTTGTGCTTCTTGTCCTGGCGGGCGTACCCGTAGGACGGGACGATCACGGTGATGGAGCGTGCCGACGCGCGCTTGAGCGCGTCGATCATGATCAGCTGCTCCATGATCCACTTGTTGATCGGAGCCGTGTGGCTCTGGATCAGGAAGCAGTCCGCGCCACGCGCCGACTCCTGGAAGCGGACGTAGATCTCGCCGTTCGCGAAGTCGAAAGCCTTGGTCGGCACGAGGCCGACACCGAGCTGGTGCGCGACCTCCTCGGCCAGCTCGGGGTGGGCGCGGCCGGAGAAGAGCATCAGCTTCTTCTCGCCGGTCGTCTTGATCCCGGTCACAGCACTGTCTCCTCAGACGTGGGAAAGCTGCTCGCCCCCATGTGCGTCCGTCCCGCACACGGTGAGCCAGCCGAATTGCGTTCACCTATCACGGTACGCCGTCTCGGGCGTAGCCGTTTCCGGTCAGTTCACCTCAGCGTTCGTCGGAGTCCTCGTGGACCGCCGACTGGGCCGCGGTCGCGGCGGCACTTCCCGGACGCTTGCGGGCCACCCAGCCCTCGATATTCCGCTGCTGGCCACGGGCCACGGCCAGGGCGCCGGGCGGCACGTCCTTCGTGATCACGGAGCCGGCGGCGGTGTAGGCGCCGTCCCCGATGGTGACGGGAGCCACAAACATGTTGTCCGAACCCGTCTTGCAGTGTGAGCCGACGGTCGTGTGGTGCTTGTGCTCACCGTCGTAGTTGACGAACACGCTGGCGGCGCCGATGTTCGTGTACTCGCCGATCGTCGCGTCGCCGACGTAGGAGAGGTGCGGGACCTTGGTGCCCTCGCCGATCGTGGCGTTCTTCATCTCCACGTACGTACCGGCCTTGGCCTTCGCGCCCAGGTTCGTGCCCGGACGCAGGTACGCGAAGGGGCCGACGCTCGCCGAGGCGCCGACGACGGCGGTGTCCGCCACGGTGTTGTCCACGCGGGCGCCGGCGCCCACGCGGGTGTCCTTCAGGCGGGTGTTGGGGCCGACCTCGGCGTGCTCGGCGATGTGCGTGGTGCCGAGCAGCTGGGTGCCCGGGTGCACGATCGCGTCCTGGCCGAAAGTCACCGTCACGTCGACGAGGGTGGTCGCCGGGTCGACGATCGTCACGCCGGCGAGCATGGCGCGCTCCAGCAGGCGGGCGTTCAGCAGTGCGCGGGCCTCGGCGAGCTGGACCCGGTTGTTGATCCCGAGGATCTGCCGGTGGTCCGCGCCCACGGCCGCGCCGACGCGGTGGCCGGCCTCGCGCAGGATGCCGAGCACGTCGGTGAGGTACTCCTCGCCCTGGCTGTTGTCGGTGCGGACCTTGCCGAGGGCGTCGGCGAGGAGGGCGCCGTCGAAGGCGAAGACCCCGGAGTTGATCTCGCGGATGGCGAGCTGGGCGTCGGTGGCGTCCTTGTGCTCGACGATGGCGGTGACCGCCCCGTCGGCGCCGCGGATGATCCGGCCGTACCCGGTGGAGTCGGGGACCTCGGCGGTCAGCACGGTGACGGCGTTGCCGTCGGCCTCGTGCGTGGCCGTCAGTGCGGCCAGGGTCTCGCCGGTCAGCAGCGGGGTGTCGCCGCAGACGACGACCACGGTGCCGGCGGGCCGGTCGCCCAGCTCTTCGAGGGCCATCCGGACGGCGTGCCCGGTGCCGTTCTGCTCGTACTGGACCGCGGTGCGGACGTCGGCGTCGATCGCGGCGAGGTGCGCGGTGACCTGCTCGCGGGCGTGCCCGACGACGACGACGAGGTGGGTGGGGTCCAGCTCGCGGGAGGCGGCGACGACGTGACCGACGAGCGAGCGCCCGCTGATCTCGTGCAGAACCTTGGGTGTGGCCGACTTCATGCGGGTGCCTTCACCCGCTGCGAGTACGACGACGGCTGCCGGGCGATTGGCGCTCACGGGTGTGCCCTTCGGCTTCGGGTGGTGGACCCGTGAAGGATACCGGTGGGTTTGAGGCCCTAAACGAGGGTGGGTCCCGACTGTGAAAGTCAGGACCCGGACCGTGGGCTCCCCTGTCAGGACTCGAACCCGAACATAAGGCACCAAAAGCCTCAGTGCTGCCAATTACACCACAGGGGATTAATCGACTGAACCGGACATAGAGCCCTGGTGGTCGAGCCGACGGGACCTACTATGCCGCACCGGGCGCCCTGAATGCGACGGTACAAAACCGAGCCCTTCAGCGGGATTTCCCGTCGCCTGCGGACCGGGGCCGCTGCGTAGGCTGGACCGCATGACCAGTACGGGGGAAGAGCAGGGAGGGGCGGGGGCCGGACGGGACGGGCCCCTGTGGTGGGACCGGCGCGGTTCGGCCGTGTTGGACGTGGGGCTCGGGGCGGTGTCCGCCGTCGAGTGCGGGGTGGAGGGCGTCGACTTCGCCCACGAGGCCGGGATCCCGGTCTTCGCCGGGGTGCTGTTCGGGCTGCTGATCGGGTCCGTGCTGATCCTGCGGCGGCGCTGGCCGGTCCTCGTGGTGCTGGTCGGCATCGCGGTGTCGCCCGCGGCCATGGGGTTCATGCTCGGGGTGGTCGGGCTGTACACGCTCGCCGCCTCCGAGGTGCCCCGGCGGATCACCGCGACCCTGGCGTCGATGTCGCTGGCCGCGACCTTCGTGGTGATGTACCTGAGGACCAGGAACGAACCCGATGTCAGCTTCACCATCCTCATCACCCTGTCCGTGTTCGTGGCGGTGGCATTGACCGTGCCGCCGGTGCTGTTCGGGCTGTACACGGCGGCCCGCAGGCGGCTGATGGAGAGCCTGCAGGAGCGGGCGGACTCGCTGGAGCGGGAGCTGTCGCTGCTCGCGGACCGGGCGGAGGAACGGGCCGAGTGGGCCCGTACGGAGGAGCGGACCCGGATCGCGCGGGAGATGCACGACGTCGTGGCGCACCGGGTGTCGCTCATGGTGGTGCACGCGGCGGCGCTCCAGGCGATCGCCGCCAAGGACCCGGTGAAGGCGGCGAAGAACGCCGCGCTGGTCGGGGACATGGGACGGCAGGCCCTGACGGAGCTGCGCGAGATGCTCGGCGTGCTGCGGGCGGAGGCGCCCAGGCCGGCGGCCGTGACGGCGCCGGTGGCGCTGGTGGGGAGCTTCGAGGACGGGCCGACGCTGGCCGAGCTGGAGGTGCTCGTCGGACAGTCCCGGGCGGCCGGGATGACCGTGGAGCTGGACGTGCGCGGGGAGTACTCCGCGTACCTGGCGGAGGTGGAGCAGACCGCCTACCGGGTGGTGCAGGAGGCGCTGACCAACTGCCACAAGCACGCCGCGGGCGCACGCGTCGTCGTACGCCTGGCGCACCGCGAGGGCGAGGTGGCCATGCAGGTGGAGAACGGCCCCTGCGACGGCAAGGCCGCCGAGCCGGGTCTGCCGAGCGGCGGGAACGGCCTGGTCGGCATGCGCGAGCGGGTCCTGCGCCTGGGCGGCGTGTTCGTCTCCGGCCCGACGGACGAGGGCGGCTTCAAGGTCTCGGCGGTCCTGCCGGGCGAACGGGGGTAGCGGGGAACGGCCTGGGATCCGGCGGCGGCCGCGGCCGAGCTCGCGCCGTCGCGGGATCCGCAGAGCACGGACGCGGCTGCCGGTGTGCGGCAGTACCGCGCCTACTTGGACGGCGGCGCCCTCGCGGCTGATCTGCGGGCGTATGTTTTCCGGTTGGAGGAAGGCCGGTATCCGGGGGCCGGGGAGCGGCTCCCGCGTCCGTGACGCGGGGCGACAGGGGGAAGTGGGGGATGACGGTGGGCTGGGATCCGGTGGCCGAGCTGACGGACGAGGACCGCAAGCTGTTCCAGGGGCGCTGGGAGAAGAGGCTCTGGCTGAACGTGCCGGGGCCCTTCTACACGGGCGAGACGGACACGTGCTGGACCGGGCGGCTGAACGCGCCCCGCAACGTGATGTACGCGGCGAGCACCGAGGGCAGCCTGGAGTACGTGTTCCGGCAGCCGCGGAGCCCGGCCGAGGTGCGCGAGGTGGTGAACGCCGCCGACGAGGAGCCCTTCCAGGAGTACGCGTACGACGGGGACCGCTGGTGGACCCCGGAGTCGGTGCGCCGGTGGTGGGCCGGCCGGGGCCGGGTCGAGGAGCACCTGGTGCTCACGCTGGCCGAGTACGCGGACAGCGTCCATCCCGCCGACCGGGACGCCGCCGCGGGCGCGCGGGAGTTCCGGGCGTACCTGGAGGGCGGGCTCGCCGCCGATCTGCGGGCGTACCTCTTCCGGCTGGAGGAGGGCCGCTACCCGGGAGAAGGGGAGCAGCTTCCCCGGCTGGAGGGCTAGGGCTGGGGCCAGTGCGTCCCTAGGCGCCCGGGTCCGTCGTCAGGCGGGTCGGCTGGAGGCCGGTGAGGAGGAGGGTGAGGGCCTCGTCGAGGCTCGCGCCGAGGTACCAGTCGCCGGTGTGGTCCACGCAGTAGACGCGGCCCTCGCGGTCCAGGGCGAGGTGGGACGTTCCGTCGGCCTCGATGCCGAGCGGGCAGAGCTGGGTGGAGAGGGCGCGGCCGAGGTCCGCGAAGGTGCGGGCGAGGTGGAGCCCTGTGAGGGGGTCCATGCGTATCGCGGTGGGCGCGATCTGGCGGCCGGGGCCCGGGGCGGTGAGGGTGAGGTTCCCGAACTCCGCCCAGGCCTCGACGGCGGCCGGGAAGACGGTGTGCCGGTGCCCGGCGGGGGTGGTGTGGTCGCGCAGGGCGTCGGCCCAGTACTCGGCCTGCTTGATGTCCCAGCGGCCCGGCTCCCAGCCGGCGGTGCGCAGGGCGGAGTCCACGGCGACGGGGAAGCGGGTGGCCGAGGAACGGGCGTACGAAGCGGAAGCGGTGGTCATGGCGGCTACTCGGGGTGGGAGAGGTCGACGGGGCGGACGCCGAAGTGGGCGAGGAGGGCCTCGCAGGAGCGGCAGGGAGGTGCGTAGCTGCCGTGGAGCGGGTCGCCGTCCTCGCGGATGCGGCGGGCGGTGATCTTGGAGTGCTTCAGCGAGCGGCGGGCCTCGCTGGGGGTGAGGGGTTTGCGCGAGGCGCGCTTGCTGCGGGCGCCCTCCACGGTGGCGAGGTGCCGGGAGAGCAGGATCGCCTCCGGACATCGGCCGGTGAAACGTTCGCGCTGGCCGCTCGTGAGGGTGTCGAGGAAATCCTGGACGAGCGCGTGCAGTACGGGCGGCAGGTCGGCCTTGCCGGCGGTGCCGGTGAGGGTCTCCCCGCGCACGGACAGGGCGGCGGCCACGGTGGGCAGGATCCCGTCACGGCGGAAGCGGAGCGTCGGCACGGCGGGCCGGCCGTCCCCGCCGCCGCCCCAGCGCAGCCTGGGATCGCCGGAGCCCGGGTCGGCCGCGGCACCGGCCTGCGCCGGGACGGCGGCAGGTCCGCCGGCTCCCGCGGGGCCCGCCGGGCCCGCGGATCCCGGGGCTCCCGCGCCTCCTGAGTGGGCGTCGGCCGCTGCTGTACGTGTTGCCGTGTTCTGCATGGTTGCGCTTTCCCTCCCGTGGCCGCGGTGCTGACCGCTGTCGCGCACGCCCCCGTGCTGTGGGGACAGCCTGTCAAATGTCTCCCGGCCTGTGGAAGCGGGGTCGAATATTCGTATCAATTCGGATCTTCCCGCCCGTCCCGCGGGGTCCCCGCACACGCGCGGGTGACCTCCCGGCCGGAGCACATAGGCTGTGGTGAACCAGCCAGATCCAGCAGGGGGCTACCGCCATGACGACAGGTCGGCTCGGGCATCAGGCCGCGCCACCCAACGCCGCTTACTCGGGGCAGGTCGTGCATTTCCCGGACCCCGTCCGGGCCGCGCGCCATCCCCACGGAGTCCGGATCGGCGCGAACGGACATCCCGACTTCGCCGCGTACGCGCGCGCGGCCGTCGAGATCGCCGAGCCCCCGGAGGGCTTCGGCGTGGACGAGCTGCGCCTGACCGACTGCGTGTCCGCGAACGCGGCCATGCGGGCGACCGGCCACGAACTGTGGGACACGGTCGGCCCGGTGTCGACCCCGCACGGCTGGACCTGGCACCACGTGTCCGGCACCCGCCGGATGGAGCTCGTCCCGGTCGAGGTGAAGTCCCTGTTGAGGCACCACGCCGGTCTGACGACGGCGGCGGTGGACCACGGCAAGCGCGGGACGCGGCCGTTGCAGGAGGTGCGCCCGGTGCACCTGGGGCTGCCCAAGACGGTGGTCTCGGTGTCCGAGCAGCAGGTCCAGGGCGTCGAGGAGGACCTCGGCTACCGGCTCCCGGAGGCGTACCGCTCCTTCCTGAAGGCGGCGGGCGGCTGCGCGCCGGTGGGCACCGGGCTCGACGTGGAGCTGGGACTTCTGGTGGACCAGCCGTTCTTCACGGTGCGCGAGGAGGCGGCGGTCAACGACCTCGTCTACGTCAACAAGTGCCTGCGGGACCACCTGACGAAGGACTACCTCTGCGTGGCCTTCGCCCAGGGCGGGCTCCTCGCGGTGAAGGTGCGCGGGGAGGCCGTCGGCTCGGTCTGGTTCTCTCCGTACGACGATGCGCGCGACCAGGACGGCTGGTCGGTGCAGGAACGCGTGGAGCGGCTGCTGCTGCCGTGCGGTACGGATTTCGACGCCTTCCTGGAACGGCTGGCGGGCAATCCGCCGGAACTGGAAACGGTGGCCGGTCTGATGGTGGACGGCGGATTCGCACGCTCGGTTCCCGTGACGGGTCAGGGTTCGGGTGCCGGTTCGGCCGGACGTTCGGTTCCGGGTGCCGGGCCGGCATCGGCACCGGTGGAGGGGTGACGGCGCGATGGTGACGTTTGCGCAGGCGCAGGAGCGCGCCGAGGAATGGATCAACGGGGACGTGCCCGCGTACCAGCACCGCGAGGTGCGCGTACGGGAGTTCGGACTCGGTTTCGTGGTGTGGGCGGAGGACCGCCCCGCCGGCCCCGTGTCCGGGGGCGGCCGGCAGCGGCTCGTCATCGCGCGGGACAGCGGGGAGGTGACGCTCTGGCCCGGCCTGCCGGTGGGTGAGGTGATCCGCCGCTACGAGGAGGAGTACGGGGCGTCGGCCGCGCAGGCCGAGGCTTCGGTTCCGGTGCCGCGCATCGACTCGGAGCAGACCTCCTTCATGCTGAGCCCGCCGGAGTGGCTCCAGGAGGCGGCGGACCGCGCGGGGATCCCGCCGGCCCCGCACGCCCCCGCGGCCCCTCCGGTACCGGTCGGGCAGGCGGCCCCGGCCGCTTCCGGGCCGGGTTCTTCG
The DNA here is from genome assembly GCF_042722885.1 of Streptomyces sp. NPDC058401. Taxonomy (NCBI): domain Bacteria; kingdom Bacillati; phylum Actinomycetota; class Actinomycetes; order Kitasatosporales; family Streptomycetaceae; genus Streptomyces; species Streptomyces sp. NPDC058401. The sequence continues at coordinate 36,774 of NZ_JBHXKA010000042.1, read as the reverse complement.
GGGCCGGGCTCTTCCGGGAGCCCATCGGAGGCGGAGCCCGAGCCCGTGCCCCTGCGGCGCGGGGGAGAGGTCCCCTACGAGCCGACCGCCAACGACGGGGTGCCCGCTGCGGTCCCGACCGGGGCCACGCCCTGGGCCGGGACCGACGTGAACCCCGGTGCGGACTCCGTGTCCGTACCGCTGCCGGCGACGGTGTTCGCCCCGCCGCTGTCCGGGTCGGACCTGGACGAGGCCCGGGCGTCCTCGGGGCCGGGCCCGGAGGCGCGCACGACCCTGATGCCCAGGGGCAGTGAGCTGCCGAAGACCGCCGTCGTGCCCGCGCTGGACCCGCAGTCCGGGCCGGGGCAGGGGTCGGCGCCGGGTCCCGGTCGGGACTCCGGTCCCGGTGCGGTGTCCGGCGGGGACATCGCCGACGCCCCGACGAGCAAGGCCCGGGTCAACCGGCCCGGGACACCCGCCCCCGTGACCCCGCCGGGTCCGCCCGGTGCGCCGGGCGGCGGTGCGGAGGCGCCTTCGTACGCCGCGACCATGCTGGCCGGTCCCGGCGGGCCGCAGCAGCCCGGCCCGCCCGGCCCGCCCGGAGCCCCCGGGGCTCCCGGTGCTCCCGGTGGCGGGCTGGACCATGCCGCCACGATGCTGGCGGGTCCGTCGGTGACGGGTCAGCCGCCCGCGCCTCCCGGTCCGCCGGGTGCTCCCGGGGTTCCCGGCGGCGGGCTGGACCACGCCGCCACCATGCTGGCCGGTCCCGCCGGACCTCGGCCGCCCGGTCCGCCCGGCGCGCCCGGAGCCGGGCAGCCGCCCGGTCCGCCCGGGCCCCCCGGCCTGCCCGGTGGCGGGCTGGACCATGCCGCCACGATGCTGGCCGGTCCGGCCGTGACGGGTCAGCCGCCCGCGCCTCCCGGCCCGCCGGGGGCTCCGGGTGCTCCCGGGTCGTCCGGGGCGTCCGGCGGGCGCGGCGACGCCTACGCCGCCACCATGCTGGCCGGTCCCGGTGGACCGCAGCAGCCCGGCCCGCCCGTGCCTCCCGGCCCCGCGCCGCAGTCACCCGTACCGGCGCCGCAGGCCCCCGCACCCGGGGTGCCCACGGTCGGTCCCGGCTACCAGGCCGTGCTGCGCTACCGCGCGCCCGACGGTTCCGAGCAGCAGCTCATCCGCCGTTCCGCGCCCGGCACCCCGCACCCGGAGTGGCAGATCCTGTACGAGCTGCGGGCGATGAACGTGCCCCCGCAGCAGGTGCTGGAGCTGCACACCGAGCTGGCCTCGTGCGAACTGCCCGGCGGCTACTGCGCCCGCATGATCCGGGAGACCTGGCCGCAGGTCCGGATCACCAGCGTGGCCCCGTACGGCACGGACCACGCGGGCCGGCAGCAGGGCATGCGGCACCTCCTGACCCACCAGGGCGAACTGCACCAGGTGGCGGACGGCCCGGCGCGCCCCGCGCCGGTGCGCGTGCCGGCGCCGCAGGTGCCGTTGCAGCCGGCGATCCCGCTGGACGCGATCGCGCAGGAGCTGGCGGGGGCGTTCGGGCCGCAGGGAGTGTTCCGCTTCGAGCAGCGCGCGGTGTCCCGGCAGGGTGTGCCGGAGATCGTGGCGCAGACGCTGATGTGGTCCGGACTGCCGGTCGATTTCGGGCCGTTCTTCTGGGCCCAGGCCGTACCGGGTGCCCCGCTGCCGACGCTCGCCGAACTGGCCGCGCAGCGGCAGGTGCAGCCGGCCTCGGACGCGGGCTCGTACCTGGTGGTCGGCAGCGACTTCGGCAAGGCGCTGTGCGTCCAGTACGGCACCGCGCACATCGTGGCGGTGCCGGTGGAGAGCGGTCCGGGCGGGGCGCCGGTGCCCCCGCAGTTCGTGAACTCCTCGCTGCCGCAGTTCGTGCGGTCCCTGGCGATGCTGGGTCACATGTGGCGGCTGCGCCAGCATCTGACACCGGAGCAGGCAGGCCGTTGGACCGTCGATTTCCAGGCGAATCTGGCGGGGCTGGACAGCGCGGCGCTCGCGTCGCCGGAGAACTGGTGGTCGGTACTGCTGGAGCAGATGTGGGACGGCCTCCTCTGACCGGTTCCTGCTGATCTCGCACGGATCCTCCGCGGGGCCTGCCTTCATCCGGATGGCCGGGTCGTGACCCTCGAACAGGGTCTCGGCCCGGCCATTCGGGCTTCCGGGAGCAAATGACGCATCCTTGACAGGAACCCCCGCGAGAGAGGCGCTTCCAGGATGAGTGCACCCTTTACGACCGTGCGTGGCCGTGGCTACCGGGCCGAAGAGGTGGACCGGTACCTCGCCCGGCTGTCGGGGAGCCGGGACGAGGCCTGGGAACGAGTGGCCCGGCTGACCGTGCTGTCCCAGCAGCTGGAGGCCGAGGCCGAGCGGCTGCGCGTGGAGGTCTCCGGACTGGCCCCGCAGACGTACGAGGAGCTCGGCGAACGCGCCCGCCGGATCCTGCTGCTGGCCGAGGAAGAGTCCGAGACCCTACGGGGCGACGCGCGGGCGGACGCGCTGGCGACGGCGGGCGCCGCCGAGGCGCACGCCGACCGGGTGGCGGACCTGGCGCGCGGCGACGCGGAGGCGGTCCGCGAGCAGACCGAGGTCCGGGCCCGCCAGCTGCTGCTGCGGGCGGGGCGCGAGGCGGACGACGCGCGGACCGAGGCACGGGACGACGCGGCGGCCTGGCGGGCGGAGGCGCAGACGGCGCTGGCGGACACGGCCCGCCGGGCGGAGACGCTGCTCGCGGAGCGCGAGCAGGAGCACGCGGAGCGGTGGGACACGGCGGAGCGGGAGCTGGCGGCGCGGACGGCGGAGCTGGAGTCCCGGCACGCCGAGCTGGAGCGGTACGCGGAATCCCGGCTGGCGGAGGCGAAGCGGGCGTTCGCGCAGGCGCAGGAGACCGCGCGGCACGGGCAGGAGGACGCGGAGGCGCGGGCGGCGGAGCTGATCGCGGAGGCGCGGGTGCGCGAGGAGCGGGTCGGCCGGGAGACGGAGCGGATCCTCCGGGAACACGGGGAGTCCCAGGACGAGATGCGGGCCCACATGAACCACGTCCGCTCCAGCCTGGCCGCCCTGACGGGCCGCGCCCCGGCAGAGGGCTGACCCGCACGGGCACGCACACCGCCGCTCCCGGGGTCTGGGGCGGAGCCCCAGGGGCTCGGGCGCAGCCCGGGTGCGGTGGGTCAGGGCGGAGCCCTGGGAACGGTGGAAGGGCGGGTAGGGGACTCAAGGCCCGCGCAGCGGAACGGGACCGCCGGGTCGGGACGGCTGCGCCGGGTACGGCGACGGGTCGCTGCGGAGGCCGCGGGTGGTGACCACCACGGTGAAGGCGGGCGGAACCGTCGCGGGGAGGGCCACGGCCAGGGTCCCGGCCGGGGTGACCGCGGTCGGCAGGGCCGTGCCGTCGACCTCGACCAGGGGGGCGTCCCCGAAGCCGCCGCCCTCGACGGCGAGGAGACCCTCCGTCACGGAGACCCGCGTGATCACCGGATTGTCCCGCACCGCCACCTTGTTCAGGAGATAGGCGCCGGCCGGCGCCCCCGTCAGCGCCCACATCTCCGACGGCAGCTTCGGCAGCCCGGCGCCCACGTCCGTCACGAAGAACGCCACCACGTACAGCATCGTGACCGCGCTCAGGGCCACGTACTGCAGGTCGACCAGGTCGGTCCGCCCGCTGTCGTTCGCGATCAGGTCGCGCAGCGGGCGCCGCTCGGTGCCCTTGGGTGGCGGTTTGGCCATGGAGCCCCGCTCCACCCGCATGCCGACCACCGCCTTGGCCGCGATCAGGGCGGCGTACGGGCCCCCGAGCAGCGGGAGGTAGACGGTCGTCAGCGAGGACAGGGGGCCCTCCGGGCCCTGGAACCAGGCAACACCGCCGCCCGCGGTGAGTCCGTAGCCGAGGGTCGCCAGGAGCAGCCAGAGCAGGATCACCGTCCAGGCCAGGGCGAGCGTGGTCGAGGTGGAGAGGCGCCCGTCGCGGCCGGTGACGAAGCCGGGGTGGCGGAGCAGGCGCAGCAGGATCGGGCCCGCCAGGGCGGCGAGTAAGGCCAGGGCCAGGAGTGCGGACGTCATGTGTGGTTCCCCCCGGAAGTACGGCGTCTCCGCAGAGGGTTACCGAATCGGTCCGGGCATGACAAGTCGGTTGCCCCTCGGCGGCGTCGCCTTTGCGCCAACTCCGGGGCGCCCGCGCCCGCCCTCACCCCTCCCGTTGCTCCGGCAGCACCGGGAACCGGCGCGGGGCCACCAGCAGCAGCACCAGGGCCGACGCGGCCGCCGCCAGGCTCGCGCCGAGGAAGATGTGGTCCCCGGCGGCGGACACCGCCCGGCGCAGGTACTCGGCGGCCTCCGGGGGGAGGAGGTCGGGGTGGGTCAGTGCCTTGGCCACGTCGTCCAGGTTCGAGGGCAGCCCGGGCACCGGGGCCTCCGACAGCCGGGCGGCGATGGTGGCGTTGGCGACGGCCCCGAGCAGCGCCGCTCCGATGCTCTGCCCGACGTTGCGGCAGAACAGCACCGAGGCGGTCGTGGTGCCGCGCTCCTCCCAGCCCACCGTGGACTGGACCCCGACGATCAGCGGGAGCTGGAACAGGCCGAGGGCCGCGCCCAGCAGCAGCATGATCAGCACGGGCTGCCAGACGGGGGCGGGGTAGGGGAGCACGGCGAAGGAGCCGAGGACCAGGGCGGCCAGCCCCACCCCGGTGGCGGCGGTGTTGCGGAAGCCGATGCGCCGGTAGACGTGCTGGGCGAGGGCGGCGCTGACCGGCCAGCTCAGGGTCATCGCGGAGGCGACCAGACCGGCGCCGGTGGGGCCGAGGCCCAGGACGGTCTGGGCGTACGTCGGCACGAACAGCATCGGGGCGACCATCAGCAGGCCGAGCCCGGCCATGGCCAGGTTGACGGCGGCGATGGTGCGCCGGCGCCACACCCAGCCGGGCAGGATGGGCTGCTCGGCCCGGCGCTCGATCCAGACGACGAGCACGCCCAGCGCCGCGGCGGATCCGAGCAGGAGCACCGAGGGCGTCGACAGCCAGGGCCAGGCGACTCCGCCCTGCACCAGCGCGAAGAGCAGCAGCCCCCCGCAGGCGAACACGGCGACGGCGCCCGGCCAGTCGACGGGTCCGGTGCGGCCGGGGGCCCGGGTGGGCTCGACCAGGTGGCGGCTGATGATCCACAGGGCGGCGGCGGCCAGCGGCAGGTTGAGCAGGAAGATCCAGCGCCAGTCGGTGTACGTGGCGATCAGCCCGCCGAGCGCGGGGCCGGCCAGCGCCGAGCCGGCCCAGACCACGGACATCCGGGACTGGATGCGCGGCCGGTCCTTGAGGGGGTAGAGATCGGCGGCCAGGGTCTGCACGGTGCCCTGCAGGGCGCCGCCGCCCAGGCCCTGGAGGATCCGGAAGGCGATGAGGGCGGCCATGTTCCACGCGGCCGCGCACAGCAGGGAGCCGAGCAGGAAGAGGCTGATGCCGAGGAGCAGGACGGGCTTGCGGCCGTAGGTGTCGGAGAGCTTGCCGTAGACGGGCAGGGTGACGGTTCCGGCCAGGATGTAGCCCGAGAAGATCCAGGAGAAGACGGCGAAGCCGCCGAGGTCGCCGACGATCTGCGGGACGGCGGTGGCGACGATGGCGCCGTCGAGGGCGACGAGGCCCATGGTCAGCATCAGGGCGGCGACGACGGCCGTACGGGGCCGCCCGGGCGCCGCGGATCTGGTCCGTTCCTCCTCGGGTATGCCTCCGGCACTGTCGTCGGTACTCGCGCCCTTGCTCTCCCCTGAGCCCATGAAAAACCCTTCACCCCGTGGCTACCTGCGCAGACACCCTCTCACTGAGGCATTACGCGGTGGTATCCCCCGAGGGCGCCTCGTCCCAACGGGCGAGATCCCCTAGGGGTTGGTCCTCATAAGGGTCCAGGGGCGCTTCGTCCCGGGGGAGGAGGAGGAAAGCCCGCGCGGGTCTTTAACTGGTGTCTACAGGGCGGGAGTCCGGGGGGTAGGGCTAGCACCCCTATGGATACGGCGATTGGCACCAGCGCGCCGCGGTACCCCCGGCCAGCAGACTTCGAGTGAAGCGCAGCACAGCGCATCACGGCACAGCACATCGCAGCGCACGAAGCACGAAGCACGAAGCACGAAGCACGAAGCACGTGAAGCACCGACGACCGTACGCACAGAACGAGGGGGAACACCGTGACAACGGCTATGACCGAAACCAGGCACGGGGGCACTGGAGGGCATGGGGCCGTCGCGGCGCGTGCACGGAAGGTCGTCAAGGCCTACGGCTCCGGGGAGACGCGGGTCGTCGCCCTGGACGCGGTGGACGTGGACATCCACCGCGGCCAGTTCACCGCGATCATGGGGCCCTCGGGCTCCGGCAAGTCCACGCTGATGCACTGCCTGGCCGGTCTGGACACGGTCACGAGCGGTCAGATCTTCCTGGACGACACCGAGATCACCGGGCTGAAGGACAAGAAGCTCACGCAGCTGCGCCGCGACCGGATCGGCTTCATCTTCCAGGCCTTCAACCTGCTGCCGACGCTCAACGCCCTGGAGAACATCACGCTCCCCATGGACATCGCCGGCCGCAAGGCCGACGCGGAGTGGCTGAACCGGGTCGTGGAGACCGTGGGCCTGGCGGGCCGCCTCAAGCACCGTCCGACCGAGCTCTCCGGCGGCCAGCAGCAGCGCGTGGCGGTCGCCCGCGCCCTGGCTTCCCGGCCCCAGATCATCTTCGGCGACGAGCCCACCGGAAACCTCGACTCCCGGGCCGGCGCGGAGGTCCTCGGCTTCCTGCGCCGCTCGGTGAACGAGCTGGGCCAGACCATCGTCATGGTCACCCACGACCCGGTCGCCGCCTCCTACGCGGACCGCGTCATCTTCCTCGCCGACGGCCGGATCGTGGACGAGATGTACACGCCCACCGCCGACCAGGTCCTGGACCGCATGAAGGACTTCGACGCACGCGGGCGGACGTCATGACCGTCATGAAGACCGCGCGGCGCAACTTCTTCGCGCACAAGGGGCGCATGGCGCTCTCCGCCGTGGCCGTCCTGCTCTCCGTCGCCTTCGTCTGCGGGACGCTGGTGTTCACGGACACCATGAACACCACCTTCGACAAGCTGTTCGCGGTCACCAACTCCAATGTCACGGTCACCCCGAAGGAGGCCGAGAACACCGGGGAGACCCCCGACACCGGCAAGCCCCAGGCGCTGCCCGGCTCGGTCGTCGAGCAGGTGAAGAAGGCCGAGGGCGTGAAGTCCGCCGAGGGCGGCGTCGCCTCGATGGCGGTCACCGTCGTCAACTCCAAGAACGAGAACCTCGGCTCGACCACCGGAGCCCCGACCTTCGCGGGCAACTGGACCGAGAACGAACTGAAGTCGATGAAGATCATCGAGGGGCAGGCCCCGCGCGGCCCCACCGACGTGATGATCGACAGCGATACGGCGAAGAAGCACCATCTGGGGCTCGGTGACGACATCCGCACCATCACCGTCACCGGCGACATCCGCTCCAAGATCACCGGCATCGCCGCCTTCACCGTGACCAACCCCGGTGCGACCGTCGTCTACTTCGACACCGCCACCTCGCAGCAGAAGCTGCTCGGCGCCCCGGACGCCTTCACCCACGTGAACGTCACCGCCAAGGACGGGCTGAGCGACACGCAGCTCAAGGCGAACGTCGCTTCCGCCCTCGGCGCCGACACCTACAAGCTGCAGACCGCGAAGGAAGCCGCGGACGCCAACAAGAAGAGCATGGACTTCCTCGACATCATGAAGTGGGTGATGCTCGGCTTCGCCGCGATCGCCTTCCTCGTCGGGATCTTCCTGATCTTCAACACCTTCTCGATGCTGGTCGCCCAGCGCACCCGGGAGATCGGCCTGATGCGGGCCATCGGCGCCGACAGCGGCCAGGTCCTCAAGTCGGTGGTCATCGAGGCACTGCTGCTCGGCGTCGTCGGCTCGATCCTCGGCGTCGCCGCCGGTGTGGGCCTGGCCGTCGGCCTGATGCAGCTCATGAGCCAGATGGGCATGAGCCTGTCCACCGAGGACCTGACCATCGCCTGGACCACCCCGGTCATCGGCATCGTCCTCGGCGTCGTCGTCACCGTGGTCTCCGCCTTCATACCGGCCAGGCGGGCCGGCAAGGTCTCCCCGATGGCGGCCCTGCGCGAGTCCGGCACCCCCGGCGACAAGAAGGCCGGCCGGATCCGTGCCGCCCTGGGCCTGGGCCTCACCGGCATCGGCGCCGCGGCCCTGTATCTCGCCGGCAGCGCCGACACCGCCGGCACCGGAGCGCAGTGGCTGGGGCTGGGCGTCCTGTTCACCCTCCTCGGGTTCATCGTGATCGGCCCGCTCCTCGCGGGCGTCGTGGTCCGGGCCCTGTCCGCCCCGGTGCTGCGGCCCTTCGGTTCCATAGGCCGCCTCGCCGAGCGCAACGCACTGCGCAACCCGCGCCGCACCGGTGCCACCGCCGCCGCGCTGATGATCGGCCTCGCGCTGGTCGCCTGCCTGTCGGTGGTCGGCTCCTCGATGGTGGCCTCGGCCACCGACGAGCTCGACAAGTCGGTCGGCGCGGACTTCATCGTCCAGTCCCAGACCGGGCAGCCCGTCGTACCGCAGGCCGAGGAAGCCCTGCGGCGTACCCAGGGCCTGGCGCACGTCACCGTCTACCGGGAGGTCGACGCCAAGATCACCGCCCCGGACGGCACCACCGAGTCCGACGGCATCGGGGCCCAGGACCCCACCTACGCCAAGGACGTCCGACGCAAGACCACCGCCGGCGAGCACGCCGACGCGTACAAGCCGGGCTCGATGTCGGTGGGCTCCGAATACGCCGCCAAGCACCAGGTCAAGCTCGGTGACGAGCTGACCGTCGCCTTCACCGGCGGCAAGACCGTCAAGCTGAAGGTCGCGGCGATCACCAGCGACGAGGGCAACCTCGACAAAGGCATGAAGTACGTCAGCACCGCCGTCGCCGAGGCGAACGTGCCGGCCGACAAGCTGCCCAGGCCCTTCATGGTGCTGGCCACCGCGAAGGACGGCCAGGACGACGCCGCCTACGCGGCGGTCAAGTCGGCGCTGGCCGAGTACCCGCAGTACCAGGTGCTCAACCAGACGGACTACAAGCAGGCCCTGAAGGACCAGGTCGGCCAGCTCCTGAACGTGGTCTACGCCCTCCTCGCCCTCGCGATCATCGTCGCGGTCCTGGGCGTGGTGAACACCCTGGCCCTCTCGGTGGTCGAGCGGACCCGCGAGATCGGCCTGATGCGCGCCATCGGCCTCTCCCGCCGCCAGCTGCGCCGCATGATCCGCCTGGAGTCCGTGGTCATCGCCCTCTTCGGCGCCCTGCTGGGCCTCGGCCTGGGCATGGGCTGGGGCGCCACGGCCCACCAGCTCCTCGCACTGGAGGGCATGAAGATCCTCGAGATCCCGTGGCCCACCATCCTCGGCGTGTTCGCCGGCTCCGCCCTGGTCGGCCTGCTGGCCGCACTGGTCCCGGCTTTCCGGGCGGGCCGGATGAACGTCCTGAACGCGATCGCCAGCGAGTAGTCGCCGGCCGGTCGTACGGGGGAGCGCCCCGGCCCCGTCTCACCCTTTCGGGTGCGGCGGGGCCGGGGTCGTTCCGGAGGGGACCGGGTGCCCCGCCGCCACCCCCACGGGGGACGCGAATCCCACGCGCGGGTGTCGGACCCGCGTCGTAGGGTGGGAACCCCCGGCCCGTTCGACGTGTCGGGTCCTTCGCGTTGCCGCCCGGCGGGGACGCGCCGCACCTCATCGGATGGAAAGCCGCCTTCATGAGCCTGCACGGACTGCTCGACGCCGTCACCCGGGACCCCGCACTCGCCGAGGCGGTCACCGCGGCCGGGGACGGCAACCGCATGCACGTGGACCTCGTCGGCCCGGCGGCCGCGCGGCCCTTCGCCATCGCCGCGCTGGCCACCCGCACCGAGCGGACCGTGCTCGCGGTCACCGCCACCGGACGGGAGGCGGAGGACCTCGCCGCCGCACTGCGTTCCCTGCTGCCCCCCGACGAGGTGGCGGAGTACCCCTCCTGGGAGACGCTGCCGCACGAACGGCTGAGCCCGCGCAGTGACACCGTGGGCCGCCGGATCGCCGTCCTGCGCCGCCTCGCGCACCCGAGCAAGGACGACCCCGCCGCGGGACCGGTCTCGGTGGTCGTCGCGCCGATCCGGTCCGTGCTCCAGCCGCAGGTCAAGGGGCTCGGCGACCTGGTCCCGGTGAGCCTGCGCCAGGGCGAGAGCGTGGACCTCGGCGCGGTGACGCAGGCGCTCGCCGCAGCCGCGTACGCCCGGGTGGAGCTCGTCGAGAAGCGCGGCGAGTTCGCCGTCCGCGGCGGCATCCTCGACGTGTTCCCGCCCACCGAGGAACACCCGCTGCGCGTGGAGTTCTGGGGCGACGAGGTCGAGGAGATCCGGTACTTCAAGGTCGCCGATCAGCGTTCCCTGGAGATCGCCCAGCACGGCCTGTGGGCCCCGCCCTGCCGGGAGCTGCTGCTCACCGACCAGGTCCGCGAGCGCGCCGCGGCCCTCGCCGAGCTCCACCCCGAGCTCGGCGAACTGCTGCACAAGATCGCCGAGGGGATCGCGGTCGAGGGCATGGAGTCCCTGGCCCCGGTCCTGGTCGACGACATGGAGCTGCTGATCGACGTGCTGCCCGCAGGCTCGATGGCCGTCGTGTGCGATCCGGAGCGGGTGCGGACGCGGGCCTCCGACCTGGTGGCGACCTCGCAGGAGTTCCTGATGGCCTCCTGGGCGGCCACCGCCGGCGGCGGCGAGGCCCCCATCGACGTGGGCGCGGCCTCGCTGCGCGGGATCGCCGACGTACGGGAGCACGCGCGCGAGCTCGGCATGATGTGGTGGTCGGTGTCCCCCTTCGCGGCGGACGAGACGTTGACATATGCCGCTGACGCGGCGGGCGCGATCGGCCGCGACACCCTCAGCCTCGGCATGCACGCCCCCGAGGCCTACCGCGGCGACACCGCCCGGGCGCTCGCCGACACCAAGGCCTGGCTCGCCGACGGCTGGCGCACCGTCTACCTGACCGAGGGCCACGGGCCGGCCGCCCGTACCGTCGAGGTCCTCGGCGGCGAGGGCATCGCGGCCCGCCTGGAGGCGGACGTCACCGACCTGGAGCCCTCGCTGGTCCACGTCTCGTGCGGCTCCCTCGACAACGGCTTCGTCGACCCGGTCCTCAAGCTCGCCGTCCTCACCGAGACCGACCTGACCGGCCAGCGCACCGCCACCAAGGACCTCGGCCGGATGCCGACCCGGCGCCGCAAGACGATCGACCCGCTGACCCTGGAGGTCGGCGACTACATCGTCCACGAGCAGCACGGCGTCGGCCGCTACATCGAGATGGTGCAGCGCACCGTGCAGGGCGCCACCCGCGAGTACCTGCTCGTCGAGTACGCGCCGGCCAAGCGCGGCCAGCCCGGCGACCGCCTCTACATCCCCACCGACCAGCTGGAGCAGGTCACCAAGTACGTCGGCGGCGAGGCCCCGACCCTGCACCGGCTCGGCGGCGCCGACTGGACCAAGACCAAGGCGCGCGCGAAGAAGGCGGTCAAGGAGATCGCCGCCGACCTGATCAAGCTCTACAGCGCCCGCATGGCGGCCCCCGGCCACACCTTCGGCCCCGACACCCCCTGGCAGCGCGAGCTGGAGGACGCCTTCCCGTACGCGGAGACCCCCGACCAGCTCACCACCATCGCCGAGGTGAAGGAGGACATGGAGAAGTCGGTCCCCATGGACCGCCTGATCTGCGGAGACGTGGGCTACGGAAAGACCGAGATCGCGGTGCGCGCCGCCTTCAAGGCGGTCCAGGACGGCAAGCAGGTCGCCGTCCTCGTCCCGACCACGCTGCTCGTGCAGCAGCACTTCGGGACCTTCTCCGAGCGGTACGCGCAGTTCCCGGTCAAGGTGAAGCCGCTGTCGCGCTTCCAGAGCGAGGGCGAGTCGAAGGCGACGCTGGAGGGCCTGCGCGAGGGCTCCGTCGACATCGTCATCGGCACGCACCGGCTGTTCTCGCAGGAGACCAAGTTCAAGGACCTGGGCCTGGTCATCGTCGACGAGGAGCAGCGGTTCGGCGTCGAGCACAAGGAGCAGCTGAAGAAGCTGCGCGCCAACGTCGACGTGCTGACGATGTCCGCGACCCCCATCCCGCGCACCCTGGAGATGGCGGTGACCGGCATCCGCGAGATGTCCACGATCACCACCCCGCCCGAGGAGCGCCACCCGGTCCTGACCTTCGTCGGGCCCTACGAGGAGAAGCAGATCGGCGCCGCGATCCGCCGCGAGCTGCTCCGCGAGGGCCAGTGCTTCTACATCCACAACCGGGTCGAGTCCATCGACCGGGCGGCCGCCAAGCTCCGCGAGATCGTGCCCGAGGCGCGCATCGCGACGGCGCACGGCCAGATGTCGGAACAGGCCCTGGAACAGGTGGTGGTGGACTTCTGGGAGAAGAAGTTCGACGTGCTGGTCTCCACGACGATCGTCGAGTCCGGCATCGACATCTCCAACGCCAACACCCTCATCGTCGAGCGCGGCGACAACTTCGGCCTCTCCCAGCTCCACCAGCTGCGCGGCCGCGTGGGCCGAGGCCGCGAGCGCGGGTACGCCTACTTCCTGTACCCGCCGGAGAAGCCGCTGACCGAGACCGCGCACGAGCGGCTCGCGACGATTGCCCAGCACACCGAGATGGGCGCGGGCATGTACGTGGCGATGAAGGACCTGGAGATCCGCGGCGCGGGCAACCTGCTCGGCGGCGAGCAGTCCGGCCACATCGCGGGCGTCGGCTTCGACCTCTACATCCGGATGGTCGGCGAGGCCGTGGCCGACTACCGGTCGGCGGTCGACGGACAGGTCGAGGAGGAGCCGCCGCTCGAGGTCAAGATCGAGCTGCCGGTCGACGCGCACGTCCCGCACGACTACGCGCCGGGCGAGCGGCTGCGCCTGCAGGCGTACCGGTCCATCGCGGCGGCCAACTCCGAGGAGGACGTCAAGGCGGTCCGCGAGGAGCTCACCGACCGCTACGGCAAGCTGCCCGAGCCGGTGGAGAACCTGCTGCTGGTGGCCGGACTGCGGATGCTCGCCCGCGCCTGCGGGGTCGGCGACATCACCCTCCAGGGCCCCAACATCCGCTTCGGGCCGGTGGAGTTGCGCGAGTCGCAGGAGCTGCGGCTGAAGCGGCTCTACCCGGGTTCGGTGATCAAGCCGGCCGCCTCGCAGGTGCTGGTGCCGCGGCCGAAGACCGCCCGGGTGGGCGGGAAGCCGCTGGTCGGACGGGAACTGCTGGGCTGGACCGGGGAGTTCCTCGCCACGATCCTCGGCTCGTAAGGGCTCGTAGTCGCGGCGCCCGTAGCCGCGGCGCTCGTGGACACGGCGACGGCCGCGTCGGGGACCTTCCGGTCCCCGGTCGCGGCCGTTCGCGTTCCCGCGGGGGCTACTTGTTCGGGTCGTCGTCGATGCCGAGCTTCTCTTCCATCGTCTGCTGGGCCTTGTCGATCTGGTCCGCGTACTTGTTGCCGGTCTTCTCGTTGGCCTCTTGTTCGAGGTTGTCGGAGATGTCCTTGCCCTTGTCCTTGAACCTGTCGAAAATCCCCATGCTCGGGCTCCTTCCGTGATCCCGTTTGCGACGCTACGCCCGTTAGGTGCCGTTCGCTCGCTGGAGGGTCGGAACGTCCCGTAATCGCATGGAGTTTATGATCTTGTCCTATGCGCTCCCACCAGCTGTTTCCCACCCTCCTCCTCGCCTCGGCCCTCGCGCTGTCCGGCTGCACCGCTCTCCCCGGGTCCGGCGCCGGTGCGGCTGCGAACGCCCCCGGGCCTGCCAACGGGCCGGTGGCCCTGGCCTCGGTGGACGGGCTCGCGGTCAAGGGGCGGGCGCCGAAGACGGGTTACGCGCGCGAGCAGTTCGGCAAGGGCTGGCTGGACACGGACGGCAGCGGCTGCGGGACCCGCGAGGACATCCTCAAGCGGGACCTGGCCCGTACCACCTTCAAGGGCGGCTGCAAGGTGCTGACCGGAGTCCTGGAGAAGGACCCCTACACCGGCGCCCGGATCACGCACGAACGCGGCCGCACCGGCGTGGACATCGACCACATCGTGGCCCTCTCCGACGCCTGGCAGAAAGGGGCCGGAGGCTGGGACAAGGGCAAGCGCGTCGCCTTCGCCAACGATCCGCTGAACCTGCTCGCGGTCGACGCCGCGGCGAACCGCAAGAAGGGGGACGGGGACGCGGCCACCTGGCTCCCGCCGGACCGCGGGTACCGCTGCCACTACGTCGCCGCCCAGATCTCGGTCAAGCGGAAGTACGGTCTGTGGGTCACGGTCGGTGAGCGCGACGCGATGAAACGGGTCCTCGCCGGCTGTCCCGGAGAGCGCCTGCCGACCGGGGGCAACCCCACCCGCCCGCCGGAGCGCATGCGCTGATCCCGGGTGGCTCCTGCCTGATCTGAGTCCATTTCGGCGTGATCATCACGGCAGGGTGTGTGAACCGAGTCAACGAGCTGTCGATGGATTGTTAAATTCACGCTGTGAATGGGTCTCTCCACTGTGCGGCGGTAGGCTCGCGCACATGCCGGAGCAGAAGCCCCCCACCGGGGCCCCCGCCGCCCCCGAAGTCACCGCCGCCGAGATCGCCCGTCTCGCCGGAGTCGGCCGCGCCGCCGTGAGCAACTGGCGGCGCCGCCATGCCGACTTCCCCCGTCCCGTCGGCGGCACCGAGACCAGTCCCTCCTTCGCGCTGGCGCAGGTCACCGACTGGCTCCGGGCCCAGGGCAAGCTCGCCGAGGTCCCGCTGCGCGAGCGCGTCTGGCAGTACGTCACCGCCCACCCGGGCGGCTCCGTGGCCGCGCTCGTCAAAGCCGGGAGCGCGCTGCTCCTCGTACGGGACCGGCCCATGGAGTGGCTGGAGGCCTCGGCCGTCTCCGACGAGCGGATGGCCACCCTGCTGGCGCCCGCCCTCGACCGGGTGCTCGCCCTGCGGTTCGGGCCCGCGCACCCGCTCGGGTCCACGGCCCCCCTGTCGCCCGGCGCGGTGCCCTTCCTGCGGGCCGCCGCCGAGCTCGCCGCCGAACTCGGCACCAGGGGAGCCTTCGAGTTCCTGCTCGGCCGGCACCTCGAAGCCAACCCCCGCCAGTACACGCTCACCCCGGACGGCCTCGCCACCCTCATGGCCGCCCTCGCCGCACCCCCCTCCGGCGCGAGCACCGGACCGGCCGGCCCCGCACCCTTCACGGTCCTGGACCCCGCCTGCGGCACCGGCACCCTGCTGCGGTCCGTCCCCGGGGCCACCACCCGCTACGCGCAGGACAGTTCGCCCGAGCTCGCCTCCCTCGCCGCCCTGCGCCTCGCCCTGCAGTCGGACGCCCCGGTCCGCGCCGCCGCCGCCGACAGCCTGCGCGCCGACGCCTTCGCGCGGCCCGCCGCCGAACCGGTCGACGCCGTGCTCTGCCACCCGCCGTTCAACGAACGCAACTGGGGCCACGAGGAGCTGGCCTACGACCCGCGCTGGGAGTACGGACTGCCGGCCCGCGCCGAATCCGAACTCGCCTGGGTCCAGCACGCCCTGGCCCACCTGCGCGAGGGCGGCACCGCCGTCCTGCTCATGCCCCCCGCCGCCGCGGCCCGCCGCTCCGGCCGCCGGATCCGCGCCGACCTGCTGCGCCGGGGTGCGCTGCGGGCCGTCGTCGCCCTCCCGGCCGGCGCCGCGCCGCCGTACGGGATCCCGCTGCACCTGTGGGTACTGCGCAGGCCCGCCCCGCAGACCGCGCCGCCCCCGGGGCTGCTCCTCGTGGACACCGCCGCACTCGGGGAGGGGCCCGGGCAGGGGCCGGGGCGGGCCGGCTGGGCCGCCGTGCACGGCGCGGTGGAGGAGGCCTGGACGGCGTACGACCGCCGCGGCCCGGCCCCGGAAGTCCCGGACGTCCCGGGCGTGCGCCGGGTGGTGCCCGTCGTGGACCTGCTCGACGACGATGTGGACCTGACCCCGGCCCGCCACCTGCCGCCGCCCGCCGCGGGCGGCGGCCTGGCCGAGCTGACGGCCGTACGGGACCGGCTGGACTCCACGCTGAACCGCGCGGCCCGCCTCACCCCGGCGGCCCCGCCCGCCCAGCCCGCCGCGTCCCCGGACCTGCCCGCCGCCGGGCCACCGGCCCGGCTGCCGCTGACCACCGTCGGCGAGCTCGCCCGCGCCGGAGCCCTGCTCCTCCACACGGGCACGGGCAGCGGCGCGGGCCCGGCCCCCGTCCTGACCGAGTCCGACGTGAGCGCCGGCACCGGGCCCTCCGGCACCCTGGCCGCCGCCCCCGAGCCGCCGCTGCTGACCGCACCCGGTGACGTGGTCGTCCCCCTCACCGGGGGCGCCGGCGTGGCCCGGGTGGTCGACGCGGCCACCGCCGGGGCGGCGCTCGGCCGGGGCCTGCAGCTGCTGCGGCCCGATCCGGCCGCGCTGGACCCCTGGTTCCTGGCCGGCTTCCTGCGCGCCACCGCCAACAACCGCCGCGCGAGCAGCCACGCCTCCACCACGAGCCGGCTGGACGTGCGCCGCCTCGAACTGCCCCGGCTGCCGCGCACCGAGCAGGAGGTCTACGGGGCACGGTTCCGGGCGCTGGCCGAGTTCGAGGACGCCCTGCGGCTGGCAGCCCGGCTCGGGGAGCAGCTCGTACAGGGGCTGTACGACGGCCTGTCGGACGGCACGGTCCGGCCCGAATGAGCATCCCGGCCGAGGCGGCGGACCGCGCGGGGCTGCGACCGTACAACGGTTGAGCGCATCCCCTCACTCCCGGCCGGGAACGCTGTATACGCTCTGACCCGGAATCCTCCGTACTTCTTCGTCCTTCCGCCCTTTCTCCGCCCTTTCTCCGCACGGCCCGTCAGGAGCAGCGATGCACGGCCCCGGCACTCCGCCGCCCCACGGTCACCAGCCCACCACCGGGGGCGTGGTGGCGCTCCGCGTGCTGTTCGCGCTGCTGCCGATCCTGAGCTGCGGGTTCCTCGCCTGGGGGACGATGCTGCGGCTCGCGCTGGTCACCCGCAAGTCCCGGGACTGGTGGCTGCTCGGGGCCTCCGTCGGGGTCGAGGTCCTGTCGCTTGCGCTGATCGGCGCGGACCCGTCCGCCGACGCCAGCGGCCCGCAGGGCAACGCGGGGGCCTTCGGCACGCTGCTGAACGGCCTCGTGGTGTGCATCTACTACCTCGTCGCCGACATCCGGCACTTCGAGGCGCTCAAGGCCGGGCCCGCCGCGGCCGGCTGGTACCCGCCGCCCGCCTCCCCCTACGTACCGCCCCAGCAGCAGACCGGGCCCGCCTACGGATACCCGCCGGCGGCCCAAACGGCCCCGCAGCAGCAGCGCCAGCAGCCGCAGCAGCACCAGCAGCCGCAGCAGCCCCCGCACCGGCCGCAGCAGCCCGCCCCCGAGTCCGCGCCCGCCCCGACGCCGCCCCCGCGCATCGGGCAGGTCCGCGCCGAACTCGACGAGCTCAGCGAGCTCCTGCGCCGCCAGCCGCCGCCCCGCGACGAGGACCCCCGCCCGTGACGGACCGGCTCATCGGCGACCGCTACCAGCTCGCCACCATCCTCGGCCAGGGCGGCATGGGCCAGGTGTGGACGGCGTACGACCGCCGCCTGGACCGCCGCGTCGCCGTCAAGCTGCTGCGCCCCGACAAGGTGGCGGGCCCCGGCTCCGTGGCCGAGGAGCTGCGCCGCCGCTTCGTGCGCGAATGCCGGGTCACGGCGCAGGTCGACCACCCCGGGCTGGTCACCGTGCACGACGCGGGCAGCGACGGGGACGAGCTGTACCTCGTCATGCAGTACGTGGAGGGCGCCGACCTCGCCGACCACCTCGCCGAGCACGACCCCTACCCGTGGCCGTGGGCGGTCTCGGTGATCGCGCAGCTGTGCTCGGTGCTGTCGGCCGTGCACGCGGTGCCGATCGTGCACCGCGACCTGAAGCCGCGCAACGTCATGGTCCGCCCCGACGGGACCGTCCTGGTCCTCGACCTCGGCGTCGCCTCCGTGATGGACACCGACACCACCCGCCTCACCAGTACCGGTTCGCCGATCGGCAGCCCCGCGTACATGTCCCCCGAGCAGGCCATGGGCGGGGCCGTCGGCCCGCACACCGACCTCTACGCGCTCGGCGTGGTCCTGTACGAGCTGCTGTCCGGCAACGTCCCCTTCGCCGGCTCCACCGCGCTCGGGGTGCTCCACCGCCACCTGTACGAACCCCCGCTCCCGGTGCGCCAGCTGCGCCCCGAGGTGCCGCAGCAGCTGGAAGCCGTCCTGCTGAACCTGCTCGCCAAGGACCCGCAGGACCGGCCCGCCTCCGCCCAGGCGGTGTACGCGGCCCTCGCGCCGCTGCTGCCCCACCGGGGCTCGGGCGCCCCCACCGGCCCCCTCGACCCGACCCGCCCCTTCCTGCGCCCGCAGGCCCCCTGGCCCGACCGCGCCACCGTGATCCCGCCCCGGCCCGCCACCCCGCCCCAGCCGCCGCGGCCGGACGTCCCGGCTGCCGTGGAGGAGGCCAAGAAGCTCCTCGACCAGGGCATGCTCACCCAGGCCGTGGACATCCTCGGCGGCATCCTCCCGGCGGCCGCCGAACAGCACGGCGCGCACTCGCCGGTGGTCCGCTCGCTGCGCAAGCAGTACACGGCCACGCTGATGGACGACGGCCAGTACCGCCGCGCCCTGCCCGAACTGCGCAGGCTCGCGGAGGAGTTCCCGGCCGGCGACCCGCAGGCCCTGCGCTTCCGCTACGACGCGGCCCAGTGCCTGGAACAGCTCGGCGAACCGGCGGCCGCCCTCGCCGAGTACCGGGCGCTGCTGCCGCTCTTCGAGAACCACTACGCGAACCCGGACCCGGGCCTCCCGCTGGAGGTCCGCCGCCGCATAGCGCACCTGCTGCTCTCCCTCGGCGACCGCCCGGCGGCCCACGACACCCTGGCCCGCCTCCTCTTCGACGGGGAACGCCTGCACGGCCCGAACCACCCCTTCACCGAAGAGGTCCGCCGCACCCTGCTCTGGCTGGGTCAGGTCCGCTGACGCTCCGGCCGGGTCAGGTCCGCTGACGCTCCGGCCGGCTCAGGTCCGCGGCCGCCGCCGATGACGCCGGCCCGCCGCGAGCGGGCCGGGCCGGCCGGGCAGTCCCAGCAGGCCCGCCAGGACCAGCAGGGCCGCCCCCGCGACCGCCGCCCCCGGGACGAGGCCGGGGGGCCGGAAGGTGCAGCCGATGCGGGTGGTGCGGCCGTCGAGCGGGACCGCGACCAGACCCAGCCGGGCCGCGGCCGGGCGGCCGTTGCAGGTCCAGCCCGCGATCGCGGGGGCGGAGAGCAGCGCCGTGCCCGTACTGCCCGGAGGGAGCACCGCACGGACGCCCGAGGAGCCGACCCGTACGGACACCGCGGCCGTGGCGCGCAGCCGGGCCACGGCCGAGGTCAGCAGGGAGCGGTCCAGGCAGGCCAGTTGCCAGTGCGCCGGAGCCCCCTGCTCGAAGACCAGCGCCGAGCCGGGGCCCCGGGAGGGCCCCAGGGGCTGGAGGGCCGCCCTGTTGCGCGGCGGGTTGGCGTTCAGCCGGAAGGCCGGCCCGTCCGCGAGGCGGGCCGTCCCGTTGTACTCCGGGGCCGACAGGAAGGCCTCGGTCCCCGCCCGGCAGACCCCGGGGGAGAGCGGGTCCTCGTACACCCGCGCACCGAGCAGGAGTTCCTGGTTGGCGAAGGGCGAGGCACCGTACGCCGGTTCCGGGCCCGGCGGGCGGACGGTGACCAGCGGCGGCACCTCGGCCCGCGCGACGGTGCCGTCGGGCCGCAGCCGGGCGCCGACGGAGAACACGGCGTCCGTCACCGGGTTGTCGAGGCTCTGTACGTTGCGGCCGCGCGAGGTCCAGCCCGCCCCGAGGGCCACCATCGTCCGGGTGAACAGGTCCGGGGTGTGGCTGCTGTAGTACGCGCCGCCCTCCCCGCCCAGCAGCATCGGGTCGTTGCCGGTCAGCGCGGGCCGCCCGGCGTCCGTGCGGTACGCGGGCCACCCTTCGGCTGCCGACAGGGCCTCCGCGCGCGCGGTGTGCGCCGCGCCCCACACCGGGTAGTCGTCCAGGCCCGCCAGCTTGCCCCGCTCCCCGTTGGCGGTGGTCGCCGCCGCCTGGGCCAGCAGCACCAGCGCCAGCACGGCCGCCGCGGGCAGCACCAGCCGCCGGTGGCGCAGCGCCCACCAGGCGGCCCCCGCCAGGGCCAGGCCGCCGCCGAACAGGGCCAGGCCCCACCCGGTCGCCAGCCGGCTCCCGCTCGCCGCGAGCAGCACGGCCGCCAGCGCCGCCGCACCGCCCGCCAGCGCCCACGGTCCGGGCGGGCCGGCCGACAGCCCCGCCCAGGCGGCCATCACCACGATCCCGGCCAGCACGAAGGTCTGCCGGTACGGGCTGCCGTTGGGCGTCGCGAAGAGGTGCCAGGCCAGATGCGTCGGCATCCACTGGAAGGACAGCAGCACCAGCAGGACCAGCCCCGTCCACAGAAGCCGCTCCCGCCCGGCCACCGCCCGGTGGAAGGGCAGGGCCGCCGCGAGGAGGAGGGTCCCGGTGCCGATGAACAGGGCGGGGGAGGAGAAGGAGTAGGTGGCGGGCAGCAGCCGGGCCAGCAGGTCCTCGGTGGCCACCGGCACGAAGGGCTTGAACCACCCCGGGTAGGCCTGCTTCGAGCTGAGGAAGAGGGGCACGAGCACCGGAGCCGACAGGGCGACGCCCAGCGCGGTGGTTAGCGCCGCCCGCGCAAGGCCCCGTAGCCGGTCCTTCGCGCCCTCCCGGGTGAGGAGCAGCCGGACCAGCAGCACCAGGGCCGCGCCCAGCGTCGCCATGTAGGCGGTGTAGAAGTTCGCCGTCCAGCAGAGCGCCACGACCACCACGGCCGCCGCCGGCCGGCGCGGGCGCAGCGCCCACTCACCCGTCAGACACAGGAGCGGGAGGGCGATCAGTCCGTCGAGCCACATCGGGTTGTAGGAGGCCTCGATCACCGACCAGCCGCACAGTGCGTACGAGGCCCCGAGCAGCCCCGCCGCCCACACCGGCCCGCGCCGCTGGGTGCGCAGCAGCCAGGCCATCGCCGCCGCCGCGGCCGCCGTCTTGAGCACGGTGACCACGTACACCGCGAGGTCGATGTCCCCGCGCGGGAACAGCGCCACGAGCACCGCGAACGGGCTGGTCAGGTAGGTCCCGAAGTCGGGCAGGAAGCTGGTCCCGTAGCCGGACTGCCAGTTCAGCAGCAGCCCGCCCGCGGCGCGCCCGTGCAGCAGGTCCCACAGGTGCGCGTGGAAGGGCACGAACTGATTGCCGAGGTCGTTGACGCTGCGGTGGCGGGGCCCGTACGGGAAGACGCGCGCCACGGCGTCCCCGGCGCCCAAGGCCACCGCCGTGACCAGGGCGGCGAGCGCCGAGCCGAGCAGACCGGGGCGGCGCGGGGAGCGGTGCGGTGTCGACATGGTGGGCCGACCCTGGCACTCCCGGTGGGCCGAAGGGTGGCCATCGGTGGACGCGAACCCCAACACCCCCGGAATCGTTGGTCGAACCGGTGGCTCTGATCACCTCGACTGCATAACATCGATCACCGCACGGCCCTTGTGCACCGAAGCACAATCTCCCGGCCCTGGAGGCTCCTTTGCACCGTCGCACAGCGCTCTCCGTTTCCGCCGCCCTGCTCCTGGCGGCCCCTCTGCTGTCCGCGTGCTCGGGCGAAGCCCGCCCCGGCACCGCGGCCGTGATCGGCGGCGAACGGATCACCACCTCCGCGCTCCAGGCCCAGGTGAACGACGTCCGCTCCGCGCAGAACCGCTCCGAACACGCGGCCGAGCTCATCGCGGCCGTCCCGCAGCTCGACCGGGTCAAGCTCAGCACGATGCTGCAGAGCCGGATCCTCGACCGGATGGCGAAGGACGCGGGGATCGCCGTCACCCCCAAGGAGCTCCAGGACGCCCGCAAGGCCTACGACGAGGGCAACCGCGGGGCCGCCGCGTTCGAGGAGGCCATCCTGCAGAAGGCCGCCGTCGCCCCCGACCAGATCGAGCGCTGGGTCCGGGACCAGGTGCTCTTCGAGAAGCTGAACGCCAAGTTCGGCGAGGGCAAGCTCGCCGAGCCCGCCGCGAAGGCCGCGGCGAAGCTCGGCATCGAGGTCAATCCGCGCTACGGAGTCTGGGACGCCCAGCGGGTCACCCTCGGCGAGCACTCCACCCCGTGGATCACCCAGGTCACCCGGCCCGAGCAGGCCCCGGCCGGGGCCTGAGCGCTCGTGGCGGGGAGGTAGGTTCGGAGGGTGACTGACGACGTGCCCTCCGAGCCCACCGGCCGCATCGTGCTGCTGACCACGAGCCACCGGGTGGCCCCCGGCATGCTCTCCTGGCCGGCCTGGCAGACCCTGCAGGGCGCGGACCGGGTGCTGTGCGCCGACCCGGACCACGTCCAGCTGCCCTACCTGCGCGAGGCGGGCGTCGAGGTCTCCCTGGAGGCCCCCGACGCCCAGGCGCTGATCGAGGAGTGCGCCGGCGGGCGGACGGTCGTCGTCCTGCTCAGCGGCGAGGGCGACCGGCGGCTCACCGACGGGCTGGCCCGCTTCGCCGGCTCGGGCCGGGTCGCCGTACCGGACCTGGAGCTGTTGCCGGGCTCGTACGATCTGCCCGGCGCACGCCTGCTCGACCTCGTCCAGGTCATGGACCGGGTCCGGCGCGAATGCCCCTGGACCTCGGAGCAGACCCACGAGGGCCTGGCGAAGTACGCCATCGAGGAGGCCTACGAGCTGGTCGAGGCCATCGAGGCCGGCGACCGCGGGGAACTGCGCGAGGAACTCGGCGACGTCCTGCTCCAGGTGGTCTTCCACGCGCGCATCGCCGAGGAGGGCGGTCCCGGTGAAGAGGACGAGCCGTTCTCCATCGACGACGTGGCGGGAGCCCTCGTCGAGAAGCTGATCCACCGGCACCCGCACGTCTTCGGCGACGCGACCGCGGAAACCCCGGAGGACGTGAACGCCCACTGGCAGCGCACCAAGCAGGTGGAGAAGCAGCGGGAGTCGGTCACCGACGGCATCCCGCTCGGCCAGCCCGGTCTCGCGCTCGCGTCGAAGCTGGCGGGCCGCGCCCGCGCGGGAGCGGTACCCGTGGACCTGCCCCGCGGGGAGGGCGTCGGGTACGAACTGCTGGAGCTGGCGGCACGCGCCGAAGCGGCGGGCACCGACCCCGAAACCGCGCTGCGCGCCGCGGCCCGGACCTACCGGAACGCGATCCGGGCGGCCGAGGGCGTCGGCGAGTAGCCCTCGGCAGCGGGAGGTCCCGCGAGAACGGCCTCAGTACTCCCGGGGAGCCCGGCCGGACGGATTGTGCCAGTGCGGGTCGGGGCGGTTCAGGAACCACTCGCCGAAGCCCATCGGGCGGCTCGCGTCGTCCTGGTTCCTGCCGCCGGCGGGTACGGAGTCGTGGAAGATCCGGTCGGGGCGCGCGCCGAGTTCCTCCAGAAGGTACGAGGTTTCCCGGATGAACTGCGGCGGACCGCTCAGGTAGACGTCCTGGTCGGGCCAGAGCCCGCGGTTGCTGAGCGCGGTCGCCAGCCGGCCGGTGGCCTGGTTGCGGTGCCGGCCGGGGGCGGGGGTGATGTAGGTGACGCTCAGCCAGGCGAGGGAGTCCGCGTACGCGTCGATGAGCGGGCGGTCGTAGAGGTGTGCGGCGTCCCGGGCGACGACGAAGAGCCGCACGTCCTGATCGGGAGGGTGTTCCGCCAGGTCCTCCAGCATGGCGCGGACCGGGGCCCAGCCGGTGCCGGCGGCTATGAAGCTGACCGGGCGGTCCTCGCGGCGGAAGGTCATCTGCCCGCCGGCGGCGCCGAGCCGCAGCACGTCCCCCGGCTGCGTCTCGCGGATCAGGGCGGTGCTGAGGCGGCCGCCCTCGATCCGGCTGACGTGCAGGTCGAGCGTTCCGTCGGCGCGGGGGGCGTTGCCCAGGGAGTACGTGCGCCAGGTGGTCGGCACCCGGTCGCTGCTCACGCTCGCGTACTGGCCGGGGACGTGGGGGAAGTGCAGGTGCGGGCGGAGGGTGAGGACGCCGATGTCCTCCCCGTACAGCAGGTGGCGTACCACTTCCGCGTCCCACCAGGGCGGGTCCTCGCTGGCGGCGGCGCCGGCCATCATCGCCTCGGCGATCACCTGATACGCCTCTGACCAGGCTTTTTCCGCCTGGTGATCCCAGGCGGACCCGGAGGCCTCGGCGAGCGCGGCGATGAGGCTGGTGCCCACGGCCGCGTAGTGCTCGGGCCCCGCCAGGAACTTGCGGTGGTCGCGGCCGAGGTCGCGCAGATAGGGGACGAGCGTCTCGTTCTCCAGGTGGGCGATCACATGGGTGAGCGCGGCGAAGAGCCGGTCCCGCTGTCGTTCCATGTCTTCGAGGGAGGCCGGGAAGAGATCACGGACTCCGGGGTTGTGCCAGAAGAGGTGGGAGTAGAAGAACTTGACCGCATGCTCGGCCCGTCTCTCCACCACCGCGAAGCTGCTTTTCAAGATCCTCACATCCACAAAACCGAAAGTAGGAACGCCGGAGAACGTGAGGTCAAGCCAGAGCCGATCTACGGACAGCCGCGATAAATAGGCCATATGGGGTGACGGATGGTCGGCGGGATACGGTCTCCGGGTGCACGAGCAGACCCCCGCAGCCCCCGAAGAGCCCGCCGCCGACCAGTCCGTGGACGGATCCACGGGCGGAGCCGCCGCCGGAGCCGCCGCCGGATCCACCCCGCCCACCCCGCCCACCCCGCCGACCCTGTTCGACTGGGAGTTCGCGACCGACCCGTACCCGGCGTACGCCTGGCTCCGCGAGCACGCGCCCGTGCACCGCACCACGCTCCCCAGCGGGGTCGAGGCCTGGCTCGTCACCCGGTACGCCGACGCCCGCCAGGCCCTCGCCGACCAGCGGCTCAGCAAGAACCCGGCCCATCACGCGGGCTCCGCGCACGCCAAGGGCCGCACCGGGATCCCGGGGGAGCGCAAGGCGGAGCTGATGACGCACCTCCTCAACATCGACCCGCCGGACCACACCCGGCTGCGCCGGCTGGTGTCGAAGGCGTTCACCCCGCGCAGGGTCGCCGAGTTCACCGCGAGGGTGCAGGAACTGACCGACCACCTCATCGACCAGTTCTGTGAGAAGGGGGAGGCCGACCTCATCCACGAGTTCGCCTTCCCGCTCCCCATCTACGCCATCTGCGAGATGCTCGGTGTACCGCGAGAGGACCAGGACGACTTCCGCGACTGGGCGGGCATGATGATCCGGCACGGCGGCGGCCCGCGCGGCGGGGTGGCCCGGTCCGTGAAGCAGATGCGCACCTATCTCGGGGAGCTCATCCACCGCAAGCGCGACGACCTCGGCGACGACCTGATCTCCGATCTGATCCGGGCCAGCGACCACGGGGACCACCTGACGGAGGCCGAGGCCACCGCGATGGCCTTCATCCTCTTGTTCGCGGGGTTCGAGACCACGGTCAACCTCATCGGCAACGGGGTCCACTCCCTCTTCATGAACCCGGAGCAGCGCGCACTCCTCCAGAGCTCCCTGGCGGCCGGGGAGAGCGGGCTGCTGGCCACCGGCGTGGAGGAGCTGCTGCGCTACGACGGACCCGTGGAGCTGGCCACCTGGCGGTTCGCCACCGAGGCCTTCGAGCTCGGCGGCCAGGACATCGCGGCCGGAGACCCGGTGCTGGTGGTCCTGGCGGCCGCCGACCGGGACCCCGAACGGTTCGCCGACCCGGACACCCTGGACCTCTCCCGGACCGACAACCAGCACCTCGGATACGGGCACGGCATCCACTACTGCCTGGGCGCCCCGCTCGCCCGGCTCGAAGGGCAGACCGCGCTCGCGACCCTGCTGACGCGGCTGCCCGATCTGGAACTGGCCGTGGCTCCCGAGGAGCTGCGCTGGCGCGGCGGGCTCATCATGCGGGGGCTGCGGACGCTCCCGGTCCGCTTCACCGCCGAATCCACCGCCCAAACCACCTGAAACCGGCCTGACCGGAAGTCAGTTGACAGCCCAAACTTGTGACAGGCGTTCGAAGGCCGCTAGGTTCTGCCGTTACCCCGCCGTTATGCGAAAGGTGCAGCCTCATGCGTTCCGGGAACGGCCGCCACAGACGCCCCCGACAAGTGCCCGCACTTGTCGTCACCGCCGGAGTCACCGGCACCGCCCTCGCCCTGCCGCTGCTCGCGGCCACGGGCGCGAGCGCCGCGGAGACCTCCACATGGGACAAGGTCGCCGAGTGCGAGAGCGGTGGCACGTGGAGTGCCAACTTCGGGGGCGGCACCTACGGCGGGCTGCAGTTCAGCCAGGAGCAGTGGAAGAACGCCGGCGGGCTCGACTTCGCCGAGCGCGCCGACCTCGCCAGCCGCTCCCAGCAGATCGCCGTGGCCGAACGGGTCCTGGCCTCGCAGGGCCCCCAGGCGTGGCCGCTGTGCGGAGTGCCGGCCGGGCTGACGCAGGACGCGCCCGCCGCCGTGGTGGACCCGGGCCTGCCCGGGGGCTCCGGATCCGCCGCCCCCGCCGCCCCGTCCCGCCCGGACGACTCCGTGCCCCACACCGGCTCGGGCAAGCCCTCCACGGACTTCGGGGCCCCGACGCCCACGAGCCCGGCCGCGCCGGAGCCTTCGGGCTCGCCGCTGCCCGACTATCCCGTCGGCGTGCCCGGCGACCTCCCCGTCATGCCCGCGCCGGACCTCCAGGCGCCGCCTCCCGGCCTCCCGGGCGACCCGACGGCTCCCACGAGCCCGACGGACCCCACCGCCCCGACGGACCCCACGACTCCGGCGCCGCCGTCCGTGGATCCGACCGCGCCGGTGGACCCGACCGCTCCGGTGAGCCCGGTGGACCCGACGGTGCCGGTGAGCCCGGTGGACCCGACGGCTCCCGTCGGCCCGTCAGACCCGGCGAACCCGACGGCCCCGGCCGACCAGGGGAACTCGGCGAACCCGACAAATCCGGTCAACCCGGTTGATCCCACGGCCCCGACGGCTCCGGCCGCACCCGGCGACGCGGCCGCCCCGAGCACCCCGGCGGCCCCCGGCGCGACCGAGGGCGGCGGCAAGCACCGCGGCCAGGCCGCGGTCGAGACGCAGGCCGCGCCTGACGCCGCGTCGGACCCTTCGTACACCGTGAAGGAGGGCGACAACCTCGTCGCCATCGCGGACGCCAACGGAGTGAAGGGCGGCTGGAAGGGGCTGTACGAGGCCAACGAGCAGGTCATCGGCGGCGATGCGGACCTGATCAAGCCCGGTCAGAACCTGGATCTAACGCACCAATAGGGGCACTTAAAGCGTCCGGAACCAGCTGATTGTCCGTTTTCTGTAAGTGAGACATGTGTCTCTTCAGGTCAACTGGCGTGTCCGGCCCGGAGGGTTCCGCAAACCCCGCCCTCACCTGCGCAAACACCCTTCCGGGGAGTGCAAGTAGGCACCGTTTCCCCCCGATGTTCCTCGTTGAACATCGGGGGGAGACCTGTCTACCTTCTGAATCGCTCGCCACCGCGGGCTCCTTCGACCGCATCGCCGAATCCTGCCGGCGGACGGAGGGAACACTCGTCGCGTAAAGCGCCGAAGGCAGGAGCGGGGGAACCAAGGTAGGCGCCGGAACCGGCCGTTGAGAGACGGTCACGGAACCGGCTAGGGGTTAAGTCGAGCGCTAGGTCGCTCGGCCGGGCACTCACTCGCCCGAACCCGACAGCTCACCTCGTAGGCGTCGGTGAGGAGAACTCCATGCTGCTTTCGGGCAAGGGCAAGCACCGTCGCGGCTCCAAGGCCGTCCGCATCGTCACGCTGGCCGGCGTCGCCGGTGTCGCCGTGGCCGCTCCGCTGATGGCCGCGGGCACCGCTTCCGCCGCGACCGCCGGCGAATGGGACCGGGTCGCCGCGTGCGAGTCCGGCGGCAACTGGTCCATCAACACGGGCAACGGCTACTACGGCGGCCTGCAGTTCTCGTCCTCCACGTGGGCCGCGTACGGCGGCAAGTCGTACGCCGCGCAGGCCAACCAGGCCTCCAAGTCGCAGCAGATAGCCATCGCCGAGAAGGTCCTCAAGGGCCAGGGCAAGGGCGCCTGGCCGTCCTGTGGCGTGGGCCTGTCGAACTCCTCCTACACCGGCGGCTCCGCGGAGACCCCCGCCAAGCCGAAGGCCCAGCCGAAGCCGGCGCCGAAGGTGGAGAAGAAGGCCGAGCCGAAGAAGGAGACCAAGCGCGCCGAGGCTCCGACGACCCGCTCCGAGCGTCCGGCCGCCGCGGCCGCGCCGAAGACCGAGGCCCCCAAGACGGGCAACGGCTCCTACGAGGTCAAGTCCGGCGACACGCTGGGTGCGATCGCCGACGCGAACAAGGTGTCCGGCGGCTGGGAGAAGCTCTACGAGCTGAACAAGGACATCGTCTCGGACGCCGACCTGATCTACCCGGGTCAGAAGCTGAACCTCAGCTGAAACGTGTGAGAACGGGCGTGGCCGCTTTCGCGACACGCAGTAGTTCCGCACGGAGCTCCACCACGTAATTCCACCGCCCGGCGCGCAACCCCCTTCGCGCCGGGCGGTGCTGTGTGCACGCGCCTCCGGCCTGACGGAGCCTCCGGTCTATCGATGATCAAGGGCCCTATGTCCCGTAAGAGGGGCATTCAGGCCCTTTTTCGTCCCAGGACCCGGGCGGTCGGCTGGCCGAGTGCCCGGAGCCGGTTAGGCTCTAAGCGGCAAGGCCATCCCACGGCCTGACATGCCACCGCACACCCAGCGTCACATCCCAGAAGGAGATGCTCGTGCCGTCCATCGACGTCGTCGTAGCCCGGGAAATCCTGGACTCCCGAGGCAACCCCACGGTCGAGGTCGAGGTGGGCCTCGACGATGGCAGCACCGGCCGTGCTGCAGTCCCGTCCGGCGCCTCCACCGGAGCGTTCGAAGCCGTAGAGCTCCGCGACGGTGACCCCAACCGCTACATGGGCAAGGGCGTCGAGAAGGCGGTCCTCGCCGTCATCGAGCAGCTCGGCCCGGAGCTCGTCGGCTACGACGCCACCGAGCAGCGCCTGATCGACCAGGCGATGATCGACCTGGACGCCACCGAGAACAAGGGCTCCCTCGGCGCCAACGCCATCCTCGGTGTCTCCCTCGCCGTCGCGCACGCCGCGGCCGAGGCCTCCGACCTCCCGCTCTTCCGCTACCTCGGCGGCCCGAACGCGCACCTGCTGCCCGTTCCGATGATGAACATCCTGAACGGTGGGTCGCACGCCGACTCCAACGTCGACATCCAGGAGTTCATGATCGCCCCGATCGGCGCGGAGTCCTTCTCCGAGGCGCTGCGCTGGGGTGCCGAGGTCTACCACACCCTCAAGAAGGTCCTGCACACCAAGGGCCTCTCCACCGGTCTGGGCGACGAGGGCGGCTTCGCGCCGAACCTCGAGTCGAACCGTGCCGCGCTGGACCTCATCGTCGAGGCCATCAAGCAGGCCGGCTACGTCCCGGGCACGCAGATCGCGCTCGCGCTCGACGTCGCCGCGTCCGAGTTCTACAAGGACGGCAACTACGAGTTCGAGGGCAAGTCCCGCTCGGCCGCCGAGATGACCGACTACTACGCCGAGCTCGTCGAGGCGTACCCGCTGGTCTCCATCGAGGACCCGCTGTTCGAGGACGACTGGGACGGCTGGAAGACCCTCACCGACCGCCTGGGCTCCAAGGTCCAGATCGTCGGCGACGACCTCTTCGTCACCAACCCGGAGCGTCTCGCCCGCGGCATCGAAGAGGGCTCGGCGAACGCCCTGCTCGTCAAGGTGAACCAGATCGGTTCGCTGACCGAGACCCTGGACGCCGTCGAGATGGCCCAGCGCAACGGCTTCAAGTGCATGATGTCGCACCGCTCCGGTGAGACCGAGGACGTCACCATCGCCGACCTCGCGGTCGCCGTGAACTGCGGTCAGATCAAGACCGGCGCCCCGGCCCGCTCGGACCGTGTCGCCAAGTACAACCAGCTGCTGCGCATCGAGGAGATCCTCGACGACGCCGCGGTGTACGCGGGCCGCTCCGCGTTCCCGCGCTTCAAGGGCTGATCAGTCCTTTAGGGCGCAAGCCTCCCTACGTCCCCGCACTCGGTCCCGTACCGTGTGCGGGGACGTAGTGCGTCGTGCGCATATAGGGGAGGCGGATCAATGGCCGGGAACCGGGACCGGTTCGCCACGTTCTCGACCGCGACCAGGCTCAAGCAGCTCGGTGAGCGGACCGCGGCGCACGTGTACCGCTCGCAGTCCCGCCGGCAGGTCCGCCGCAGCCGGCTCACCGGCCGGGCCGCGCTGCTCGTGCTCGTCCTCTGTACCCTGGTCGTCGCCCTCGCGTATCCGATGCGCCAGTACGTGTCCCAGCGCTCGGAGATCGCGAAGCAGCAGAAGGACGCCGTCTCCGCGCGGGACCGGCTGGAACGGCTGCGCGACGAGAAGGCCCGCTGGCAGGACAACGCGTACGCCGAGCAGCAGGCGCGCAAGCACCTGCACTTCGTCCGGCCGGGGGAGATCAGCTACATCATGACCGACCCCGGAGCCGCCGCGGGCGAGCAGCGCCGCAGCGGACAGGCCGCCACCGACCGGCCCTGGTACTCCAACGTCTGGGACGGCGTCGACAAGGCCGACCGCCCGGGCGACTGAGTCCCACCCATCCACGAGAACGAAAAGACTTCCTCCAGGCATGCAGACGCCCCCGCCCCAGACCGACCGGACCGAGCCGACCGCCGCCGACATCGAGGCGTTCGAACAGCAGCTCGGCCGCCCCCCGCGCGGGCTCCGCGCCATCGCGCACCGCTGCCCCTGCGGGCAGCCGGACGTGGTGGAGACCGCCCCGCGGCTCCCCGACGGCACCCCCTTCCCGACGTTGTACTACCTGACCTGCCCGCGCGCCGCCGGTGCGATCGGCACGCTGGAAGCCAACGGCGTGATGAAGGAGATGCAGGCCCGCCTCGCCGTGGACCCGGAGCTGGCCGACGCCTACCGGGCCGCGCACGAGGACTACATCACCCGCCGCGACGCCATCGAGGTGCTCCAGGGCTTCCCGAGCGCCGGCGGCATGCCGGACCGGGTCAAGTGCCTGCACGTGCTGGTCGGCCACTCCCTGGCCGCGGGCCCGGGCGTGAACCCGTTCGGCGACGAGGCCCTGGCGATGCTCCCCGAGTGGTGGGCCAAGGGCGCCTGCGTCACCCCGTGCGGCGAGAAGAAGGCCGACGAGAACACGGCGGAGGCGGGCGCGTGACCCGCGTCGCGGCCGTCGACTGCGGTACGAACTCCATCCGGCTCCTCGTCGCGGACCTCGACCCCGCCACCGGCGAGCTGATCGAGCTGGACCGCCGGATGATCGTCGTCCGGCTCGGCCAGGGCGTAGACAAGACCGGCCGGCTGGCCCCGGAGGCGCTGGAGCGCACCTTTACGGCCTGCCGCGAGTACGCCGCGGTGATCAAGGAGCTGGGCGCCGAGCGCGTGCGCT
Source organism: Streptomyces sp. NPDC058401 (assembly GCF_042722885.1). Classification (NCBI taxonomy): domain Bacteria; kingdom Bacillati; phylum Actinomycetota; class Actinomycetes; order Kitasatosporales; family Streptomycetaceae; genus Streptomyces; species Streptomyces sp. NPDC058401. The sequence goes on along the minus strand of NZ_JBHXKA010000042.1, from coordinate 5,296 downwards.
TCGTGGCGACCTCGGCCTCCCGGGACGCCGAGAACCGGGACGAGTTCGTCCGGGGCGTCCTGGACATCCTGGGTGTCGAGCCCGAGGTGATCAGCGGCGACCAGGAGGCCGAGTTCTCCTTCACCGGCGCCACCGGCGAGCTGACCGGCCGCACCGACCTGGAGCGGCCCTTCCTGGTGGTGGACATCGGCGGCGGCTCCACGGAGTTCGTGGTCGGCGCCGAGCAGGTCCGGGCGGCCCGCTCCGTCGACGTGGGCTGCGTCCGGATGACCGAGCGCCACCTGACGGTGGACGGGGCCGTCACCGACCCGCCGACCGGGGAGCAGATCGCCGCGATACGGGCCGACATCGAGGCCGGGCTGGACCTGGCCTCCGAGACGGTTCCGCTGGCCGAGGCGCGCACCCTGGTGGGCCTGGCCGGCTCGGTGACCACGGTCGCCGCGATCGCCCTGGGCCTGGAGGCGTACGACTCGGCACGGATCCACCACTCCCGGATCCCCTACGAGACGGTCCGCGAGGTCAGCGAGCGGATGCTGACCCTGACGCACGCCGAGCGCGCGGCCATCCCGGTGATGCACCCGGGCCGGGTCGACGTGATCGGCGCGGGCGCCCTGGTCCTGCTGACGATCATGGAGCGCGTAGGCGCCTCCGAGGTCCTGGTCTCGGAACACGACATCCTCGACGGAATCGCCTGGTCCATCGCCTGACGCCCGATACGAACGCACACCACGGTGCCCCCGGCGGATCCCGCCGGGGGCACCGTGGTGTGTCCGGACGCCTACCCGTCCAGGCGGACCGGCATCAGGAGCGAGAACGATTCCTCGTCGTCGGGGCGGCGGATCGCCACGGGGGCCTTCGGGGCGCCGAGCTCCAGGATCAGCCGGTCCCGGGCTCCGGCCGTGAGGGCGTCCAGCAGGAACGTGCGGTTCAGGCCGACGTCGGCCGGGTCGTCATCGCCGTCGGCGCCGAGGGAGATGCCGCCCTCGGGGGTCACCCTGAGAACGCTGACGTCGCCGGTCGCGCCGTCCTGTTCGCGCTCGGCCGGGCGGACGGGGCCGGATTCCAGGGCGGCGCGGAAGGCCGGTACGTCGACGAGGACCCGGCGCCCCGCGGGCAGGGTGACCAGGCGGCGGTAGTCGGGGAACTCGTGGCCCGGGCAGCGGCCGGCCGCCTGGCGGTCCCCCGACTCCGTCTCCAGGGTCACCCGGTCGCCGTCCACGGCGAGCAGGACGGGGGCGTCGTCGCTCAGCAGCGCCCGCATCGCGTCGGCGAGGGGGGCGGGTACGAGGAGCTGGAGGCGGGGCCCGGAGTGGCCGGCGGCCCCGGCGCGGGCGACGGCCAGCCGGTAGCGGTCGGTGGCCACGACGCGCAGCGCACCGTCCTCGATGTCGAAGAGGACACCGCCGAGCACCGGCAGCTCGGGGTCGGAGCCGACGGCGAACCGGACGGCGTCCAGCGCGGCGGCCAGCTCGGGCGCGGCCAGGGTGAGCCGGGCGGTCGTACCGGCGGTGGCATGGGTGGTCGTGCTCGTGGTCATGGGGGTCTCCCGGCGGTCGAGTAGGGCGCGGATCGCGGAGAGCTCGGTGCGGGCATCGGACAGGCCCCGTTCGAGCCGGAGCAGGTGCGCCCGGAGCAGGCCGCGGACCAGATCGGTGTCCGCGCCGGCCCAGCCGGCCAGGACGAGCCGGATGTCCGCCAGGGGCATGCCGGTCCGCCGGAGCCGGGCCAGCAGCCGGGCCTCATCGACCTGCCCGGGCCCGTACCAGCGGTACCCGCTGACCGGATCCACCCGGACGGGAACCAGCACGCCGGCCCCGTCGTAGAACCGCAGGGCGCTCACGCTCAGCCCGCTGTCGAGGGCGGTCTCGCCGATACTGCGCATCTCGTTCTCCACGCCCCGAACCCTGGTCCCTCGACCAGGTCGAGGGTCAACCACAGGGGTCGGCGGCGGTCTCGGAGGGCCGTTCGGGGGTCTTAGGTCCCGTCGTCCACATGAACTTCGTGAAGTTCTTCACAAGGAAAAGGTGCCTGTGAGGGCTCCAGAGGAGCCTTTTGGGCGAGTCCGGAGCCCCCGGGGCCTTCTTTTTGCTCGCGTTCGTGCGAATGAAGGTCGCCGCGAGCCCCTGGCGGTAGGTATCCACGAAGCCGGTGGTCTACTCCGCTTGAGGGCCTGGAGGCCAGGTCGGGACTGGTGTTCAACGACTCCCGTTACACCCTGGTTCCCGTTTCGCGCCATGACCTCGGTCACGTGGGCGGCGGAGTGTAGCAGAGGGTCCGGAGGTCCTTGTGAAGGGGCTCACGAGCGTCACCCCTTGGGGTGCTGGATACTTTTCCTCATGAGCACCACGGAGCGTCCCAGGATCCTCGTTGTAGGAGGTGGGTACGTAGGCCTGTACGCAGCCAAGCGCATCATGAAGAAGATGCGTTACGGCGAGGCGACCGTCACGGTCGTCGACCCGCGCTCGTACATGACCTACCAGCCCTTCCTCCCCGAAGTGGCCGCAGGCAGCATCTCGCCTCGGCACGTCGTCGTACCGCTGCGACGCGTGCTTCCGAAGGCTGAGGTCCTCACCGGCCGGGTCACGAACATCGACCAGGACCGCAAGGTCGCCGTCGTCACGCCGCTGGTCGGCGAGGCGTACGAGCTGCCCTTCGACTACCTGGTGATCGCGCTCGGCGCCGTCTCCCGCACCTTCCCGATCCCCGGCCTCGCCGAACAGGGCATCGGCATGAAGGGCGTGGAAGAGGGCATCGGCCTGCGCAACCACGTACTCGAGCAGCTCGACAAGGCCGAGTCCACGACGGACGAGGACGTCCGCCGCAAGGCCCTCACCTTCGTCTTCGTCGGCGGCGGCTTCGCCGGCGCCGAGACGATCGGCGAGGTCGAGGACATGGCCCGCGACGCCGCGAAGTACTACGCCACGATCAAGCGCGAGGACATGCGCTTCATCCTGGTCGACGCGGCCGACAAGATCCTTCCCGAGGTCGGGCCCAAGCTCGGCACCTGGGGCAAGGAGCACCTCGAGTCGCGCGGCATCGAGATCTACCTGAACACCTCCATGGACTCCTGCGTGGACGGCCACGTGGTGCTGAAGAACGGCCTCGAGGTCGACTCCAACACCCTCGTGTGGACCGCCGGCGTCAAGCCCAACCCGGTGCTGGCCCGCTACGGCCTCCCGCTGGGCCCCCGCGGCCACGTGGACGCCGAGCCGACCCTCCAGGTCAAGGGCACGGACTACATCTGGACCGCCGGCGACAACGCCCAGGTGCCCGACCTCGCCGCCCGCAAGGCCGGCGTGGAGAACGCCTGGTGCCCGCCGAACGCCCAGCACGCGCTGCGCCAGGCCAAGGTCCTCGGCGACAACGTCATCTCGGGCATGCGGGGCTTCCCGCAGGCCGAGTACTCGCACTCCAACAAGGGTGCGGTGGCGGGCCTCGGCCTCCACAAGGGCGTGGCGATGATCGTCATGGGCAAGATGAAGATCAAGCTCAAGGGCCGTCTCGCCTGGTACATGCACCGTGGCTACCACGGCATGGCCATGCCGACCTGGAACCGCAAGATCCGCGTCTTCGCCGACTGGACCCTCGCGATGTTCCTCAAGCGCGAGGTCGTCTCCCTCGGCGCCCTGGAGAGCCCCCGCGAGGAGTTCTACGAGGCCGCCAAGCCGGCGCCGGCTCCGGCCGCCGTCGCGGCCCCGGCCGAGAAGGCCAAGGCCTCCTGACCGCGTAGGACCCAGCAGGGCCGGCAAAACCAGCAGGCTCAGCAGGACCGGTAAGACCAGCAGGACCCAGTGTGTCCCGAAAGGGCCGCCCGCCATCCGTGGTGCGGGCGGCCCTTTCGGCATATTCGGCGCCGGATCCGGGTATGCCGTGCGGTCGGAACTTGTCGGAGTACGTCAGCGCCTGTCGGAGGAACCCGCATGAACGACGCCGCGCCGCGGCTGGCCGCTTTAGCCGAAACCCTGATGGGAGCCCCCCTTCCCGTCCGGATCCGGGCCTGGGACGGCAGCGAGGCCGGCCCGCTCGGCGGTCCCATCCTGGTCCTGGCCAACCGGCGCGCCCTGCGCCGGATCCTGTGGAAGCCGGGCGAGCTCGGCCTGGCCCGCGCCTGGGTGGCCGGGGACCTGACCGTCGACGGTGACCTGTTCGAGCTGCTGGACCGGGTCGGCGGGCTGCTCTGGGAGCCGGACCGCGAGCCCGGCGCCGAGGCGCCCGCCAAGGACGAGAAGGCCGGACCCGCCGCCCTGCTGCGCGATCCGCGCACCCGGGCCGCCGTACGCGGCCTGGTGGCCCTGGCACGCCCGTGGACCAGGCCGGCCCCGCCGCCCGAGGAGGCCCACCGCCGCGGCGACGGGCCCCGGCAGCCCCGGCACACCCGAGGGAGCGACAGACGGGCCATCAGCCACCACTACGACGTGGGCAACACCTTCTACGAGCGGGTGCTCGGCCCGTCGATGGTGTACTCCTGCGCCTACTGGGCCCCCGGCGGGAGCCTGGAGGACGCCCAGCGGGACAAGCTGGACCTGGTCTGCCGCAAGCTCGCCCTGGGCCCGGGGGACCGGCTCCTGGACGTCGGCTGCGGCTGGGGCTCGATGGCCCTGCACGCGGCCCGGGAGTACGGGGCGAAGGTCACCGGGATCACGCTCTCGCGCGAACAGGCCGCCTACGCCCGCAAGCGGGTCGCGGAGGAGGGCCTGGCCGACCTCGTCGAGATCCGCGTCCAGGACTACCGGGACGTCAAGGACGGGCCGTACGACGCCGTTTCCTCCATCGGGATGGCCGAACACGTCGGCGCCGACCGCTACCGCACGTACGCCCGGAGCCTGTACGGACTGCTGCGACCGGGCGGGAGGCTGCTGAACCACCAGATCGCGCGGCGTCCCGAGCCGGACGAGGAGGCGTACCGGATCGACGCGTTCATAGACGCCTACGTCTTCCCCGACGGGGAGCTGTCCCCGCTGGGCACCACCGTCGGCGAGCTGGAACGGGCCGGCTTCGAGGTCCGCGACGTGGAGGCGCTGCGCGAGCACTACGCGCTCACCCTGCGGGCCTGGGTGGCCCGGCTGGAGGAGCACTGGGAGGAGGCGCAGCGGCTGACCTCGCCCGGCCGGGCGAGGGTCTGGCAGCTCTACATGGCCGCCTCGGCGCTCGCCTTCGAGCACAACCGCCTCGGCGTCAACCAGGTGCTCGCGGTGCGCACGGGGACCCGGTCCGCCTCCGGGATGCCGCTCCGCGCCCGGGAGTGGCCGGCGTAACCCCGTACGGCCGGGAAACGGCGCAGGGCCCCGCGACGGGA
>NZ_JBHXKA010000041.1:0-63087 GCF_042722885.1 Streptomyces sp. NPDC058401 | reverse complement strand
CCCCGGGCCCGGCCTGGCCCCCGCCCGGTGCGCGCCCGCGGGTTCCCCACTGGCCGTCGCCATGACCAAGAGAGGAAGGACGTTGTCCCGCAGGACGGAGGCGTTGCGGTTCAGGCCGCGTTCAGCCCGTAGGAAGCTGCCAGCTTGCTGAGTCCGCCGCGGAACCCCTGACCCAGTGCGCGGAAGCTCCAATGCCCGTCTGCCCGGTACAGCTCCCCGAAGATCAGCGTGATCTCCGTGGAGGAGTCCTCTTGCAGATCGAAGCTGGCGACCTCTTCGCCGCTCCCGTCCACGAGGCGGGCGATGGCGCCAGGGACCTGCCCAAAGCTCTGGCGGCGCGCCTCCGCGTCACGAATGGCCACCCCGAAGGCAATGACGTCCACGCTGGCGGGCACCTTGGCGATATTGATCTTGATCTGCTCGTCGTCGCCCTCACCGGCGCCCGTGACGTTGTCCTTGGTCAGCGTGACCGACCCGCCGGCCGCCACCGGGTTGTTGTAGAAGACGAAGTCGGAGTCGCTGGAGACCTTGCCGTTCGGCTGAAGCAGGAAGGCGCAGACGTCCAGGTCGAACTCTGGGCCATCTCCTTCGCCCTCGGTGTCGCGCCTGTTCCACCCCAGCCCGACGGCGAAGTCGGCCTGACCGGAACTCGCTACAGCAAGAGGCACGCTCTCGCCCTTGGCCAGGATGACACTCATGGAGACTCCCTTTTGCGGTTGGTTCCGCGGACTGGCCTGGAGCGCGGACGCCCCAGCGGCGGACGAAGATCAACGAGGGCCAGACTGCTGACGCGCCACCTCCCCCGCAAGGGGCCGATTCGGCCGGGCGCCCCTCACATATCCAGCCACCACCCGTCCCGGTTGGCGCCCGTCAGTGGCAATGGCCCCACTTCCAGTCCTCACGCCCCTGATGCCCCGCCATTCCACGACTGCCAGCGAGATTGCCCTTCGCAGTCTGCGACCATCCGTTCGTCGTACCGTGTGCGGCCCCGGCCGAATCACCTGCGCGGCCCGTGCCCAGGTGCCGGCGGGCCGGGTTGATCCGGGATCGGGCCGTCACGGGGCGGCCGGAGATGGCGGTCCTGGGAGGAAGAGGCCAAGCCACCGCCTGGCAGGCGTCATGCTGTTCGCGGCCGGCGCCGCCCTCGGCGCGTCGGCCCCACCCGCGGCGGCGGACGCCCGAGACCACTGCCCCGTCGCACGAGGTGCGGCTGGTCGCGGGCAACACCACCGGTGAGGACGGGCCCACCCGGCTAACGGTGACCCCGCGCACCGGGCGGCGGCTACGACTGCGAGCGGTCATGTAGCGGAGCGTGACCGGCCCCGTTTCCGCCGCATACGGCACTCGTTTTCCGTGGTGACCTGGATCTTCACGTGAGGTTTCGGCATCTCGGCTACCCGCTGGGTGCCTGCGGCCGGCTGCGGATCCGCCATGACCCTTATGTTGCCGGGAGGGCCCTGTGCCTACTGTCCGTCCCACATTCGCTGTCCTGTGTGCTGCCACGCTGCTGCTGGCGGGAGGCGCCACGGCCGCTACCGCCGCGGCCACCGCGCCCGTCACTGCTGAGAGGGTCGCCGCACCGTCTCCGAAGGTTGCCAAGCAGCTCCTGGCCCAGAGCCAGGCCCGCGCCAAGAGCGCCGAATACCGCACACTCCAGGCACTCGACGGCAGGGAAGACGGCGGCGCCCGGGCTACCCGGGCCGGTGTCGACAAGGCCCGCTACAAGGCCACACAGGCTCTCTTCCACGCAGAGGCCGCCAAATACGCGTACGAGACCACCAAGTTCGCCACCACTACGGCAGAGTCGGCAGAGTCTGATGACCAAGAGGCATCCGATGAACCCGGAACAGTCGTCTATGACCTGGGGACACCCGCCCGTGCCGCCGAGGAAGCAGCCAAGGCAAGCGCCGACAGCCCTGACGACGTCCGTCTCGCGAACAAGGCCACCCAGCTCGAGAACGAGGCCCGCAAAAACCTCAACGGGTACTGGTTCCACGCCGAGAAGAAGCCGCTCACACCGATCTCCATGATCAAGGAATGACACCGCTGGCATCGGCCGGGCCACCACCCTCGCCGGGTGGCGGCCCCGCTACCGTGCCCTCGGCCTCCGGCCGGGCCGGAGGCACCATGCTCAGCCAGCTGTGGTGAGGGTGAACGGAACGTCCCCTGATTCCAGGCCGTGGGCGGACATACCGGCGTTCTGCAGATCGCCTACCACACCGCCTGACCCGGCCGTTGCGGGCTGCGGTCAGGGGCGGATGAAGTCCCCGCGGGTGGCGTAGCGGACGTAGTGGCCGCCTTTGAAGAGGTAGACGTCCTCGTCGCTGCCGGGGACCTCGCTGGCGGCGTCGATGTTGTAGGTGAACTCGGTTCCCTGCAGTCCGGGCCAGCCGGCGGCGATCTTGTACGGGCCGGAGCTGATGGATTCGGAGGAGGTGTTGTAGCGGACGTACTCGTCGTCCTTGAAGAGGTAGACGTCGGTGTCGCTGCCGGGGACCTTGACGGCGGCGTTGACGCTGGAGGCGAACGGGGTGTGCCTCAACGCGGGCCAGCCGTCGGCGATCTTGGTCGACGGGACGACGGTCTCCTCACTGCGGACGTTGTAGCGGGTGTAGTACTCGCCTCGGAAGAGGTAGACGTTGCTGGTGTCCCCGGGAACCTGGCAGCTAGCGCCGAGGCTGGCGATGAAGATGCCCTGCAGCCCGGGCCAGCCGGCGGCGATCTTGGTGGGCGGGACGTCGATCACCTCACGGGTGTTGTCGTAGCGGATGTAGTCGGTGCCCTTGAAGAAGTAGGTGTGCTGGCCGGACGTAACGGCCGCGCCGCGGCTGTCCGCGAACGCGCTGTTCTTCAGGCCGGGCCAGCCGTCGGCGATGGCCCGGACGGCACCTTCGCCGCACCGCAGGTACAGGGTGTGTTCGCCGCCGTCGCCGCCGCCGAACCACCACGAGTCTTCGCCGTTGGGCCTGCGGCTCATTTCGGCGAGTCCGGCGCGGGTGAACCGGATCGTGCGTTTGAGGACCAGGTCGTCCTCGTTGGTGATCCAGCCCAGGAAGGCGTCGAGCAGGCCGGCGACGACGTAGACGAGCGCGGCGAACTGGGCGGCCTTTTCGGCCTCGCTGTCCATGTCGGACAGGGTCTTGGACGCTTCTGCCGCGCGTTCGGACACCTCGGACAGCACGTCGCGCAGGCTGGCCATGAAGCTGCTGCCGCTGTGGTCGGCCTCCCAGACCTCGATCTCCGCCGCCATCGACTCGCGGACACTGCCCGCGAACAGGTACGAGCCGGGATCGAAGGTGTGCCAGCTGCCGGAGGAGACCTCGTGGTACTCCCTGGTCGTCCAGGACTTTTTCACCGAGGTGTCGCTGCCCGCGGCCAGCCCCCAGTAGATCTCGTCCGTGCCCGACTCGTGCGACTCCACCAGGCAGTGGAAGCTGTGCATCCGCAGGGCGAAGTGCCCCAGCGTTTCCTCCGCGGCCCGGTCCAGGGGCGGGCCGTCGACGATGGTGATGCCCCGCCCGTACTCGGCCATCCCCGCCTTGAACTCCTCCGAGTCCAGCGGCTCGCCCGGCGCGATCCGGCTGACGTCGACGATGCTGAAGTTCGGCTGGGCCATGACCTCCTGGCCCAGGGCGGGCAGTTCGGTGAGCAGGTCCGCCAGCGCGTAGCCATCCTCGACCGGCCGGGAGGTGATCGACTCGGGCAGGATGTCGACCGCGCCACGTGCGGTGGCCTGTGTGTAGGCCCGGCCGAACGCGGCGACCTCGCCCTCCTCGGTCAGGACCTTGCCCAGTACGTCGACGAGCTGTTGTTCCAGGTCGGTCAGCGCCAGATTCCGGTCCACCCGGGCGGCGGCGTGCAGCGCCGCCCCCAGCAACAGGTTCGAGGACCGGTTCAGCCGCAGCCGGCCCCCGGCGCGGGAGCTCACGCGGGCTCCCGACAGATCGGCCGTCAGCCGCTCCAGACGTTCCTGCGCGGTCGTGGGATTCTTCGACACGACAACCACACCTCTTTTTCCGGCAGCCGGCGGCACGGACGCACCACCGGCGGTCGGACCACGAAACCCAACCGTCCGGCGTGGTGTCCGGGAAACGCGAATCAATGGCCTGATCGGGTTGGCTGCTGTCCCCGCACGCGGCAGGCTGTCTGTGACGTGCATGGGGTTCGGGTACCTGCCCGACACCATGCCTCGCAGATGATCGGCGGGCGTGTGTTCAGACCTCTGGCTTTGACGGTGACTAGTGGGGCCGGCACAGATCTTGGGGAGGGGTGACGGTCGGTCACTGGGAGGTTCTGTTTAGCTGGTGATCCAGAGCGGGGTGGAGCCGCCGGCATCGGCGGCGAAGGCGCTGTTCATGCTGCGGGCAAGGCCGCCCAGTCGAGCAGCTCAGCGAACGCGAAATCACGCTCCGCGACCGCTTCCCAAGATCTCTGCCAGAACCCAACTGTCACCGTCAACCGCAATGCCGAAGCGTTCGCCCAGGTGCCGTGCGTTGGCAGTGTGGCCGTGGGCCGCAGGGTCCGGTACACCGCCCCATACCTGAGGAGGGGTCTGCCTGTCCCAGTTTTTGATCTTCTTATCCGTACCCGTGTCCCGTGGGTCAGGCTGGTTCCCCGGATGAGGTCGGTCGTTGTCCGGACGTCATTCGTACAGCGGTCACCTCGCCCTTTGATCCGGCAGTAGACAAGACAGCAGCAACGGCGCCCGACGAGGCCGCCGTTCCCCACATACCCAGGAGGACTGATGTCGGTTGCACCGGACCAGGAATGGCAGCTGAGCCCTGAGTCAGACGCACTGATCTATCCCGCCAACGGCAAGACCCTGGTCAAGCCGTTCATCCTGACCACCGCCGTGGCCAACGGCGCCCTCCGTGCAGTCGACAACTACGACTACTCCCTGCGCACCGAGCTGAAGGCCCTCGGTTACGACCTGATCGTGGTCGCTCACCCGCCCGAGGGCGACCTCGCCAAGCAGGCGGATTCCGTCCGCACCGCCATCCTTCGGACGATCGCCGAGCAACAGGGCGACGCTCCCCTGGTCGTGGGTGGCATCGGCAGGGGTGCCCTGACGTCCCGCTACGCCCTCGTCAAGATGGAACGTGAACGCCTCACGCACCAGACCGCCCTCTACTTCTCCTACGACGGACACGCCCCCTCGGCCCAGGAGGCCGAGCAGCTTGAACAATTGGGCGACTGGCCGACGATTCCCAAGCTGCTCAACCTGATCACCTTCGGCGAGGCCCCCCAGGTGCATGGAGAGCAATTCGCCGAGACCAAGATCGGCTCACCGCTGTCGGGAGAAGTTCCCCCGGTCAGCAAGCAACACGGCTCCTGGCTCCTGGAACGCCTGCCCTAACGAGCGGGCAACAACCCGACGGCGACGCGAAGAGCCCCCCGGAGAACGCCTCCGGGGGGCTGTCGTATGCAGGTCCGCCGGACCGTGCCCGAAGAAGCCACACGCGCGGGACGCTATCCGATCGCGGATCAGGGGCGGAAACACCCGGTTCTGCCCCCTCCAGCCGATCCGAACTCGCCGTCCGGGTGGAGTCACTAGTCGGGTCTGGCCCATTTCTTGGGGAGCGGTATCGGTCGGTCACTGGGGGGTTCTGTTTGGCTGGTGATCCAGGGCGGGGTGGAGCCGCCAGCATCGGCGTCGAAGTCGCTGTTCATGCTGCAGCAAGGCTGCCCAGTCGAGCAGCACAGCGAACGCGGAATCACGCTCCGCGACCGCTCCCCAAGACCTGTGCCAGAACCGACTAGTGACTCCACCCGGAAGGCGAGTTCTGCTCCACCCAGGGTGCCGGGTCGCGACCGCTGCGGCCCGCACCGGAAAGCTGAAGATCGTTACCTGCGGTGCCGTTCGGGCGTTGGACACAGCTGGCAGCATCTTGGCTCGCCCACGCCTGATCGGACGGATTCGTGACTCCACTCCTGAAAGCCCGGACTCCGCGGCCGCGTCGCCCGCACGCGACGGCCCTGCTGGCGACAGGAACCTTGGTTCTGAGCAGCATGCTGCCGCTGGCCCTCGCCACTTCCGCCTCGGCGGCCACCAGCAGGACGTGGACCACTCCCGGAGCTTACGAGTTCACCGTGCCGTCGGGTGTCACCAAGATGACCGTCTCGGTCACCGCAGGAGGCGGTGGCGGAGCCGGGAGTCACGTTGGTCGCGACTTCAGGGACGAGAGTAAGGAGCTGCCCGGCGGTGGTGGCGGTGGCGGTGCGACCGTAACGTGCAGCGGGGCCGTCATTCCGGGCGAGACGATTTACATTGCGGTCGGCGCCGGCGCCAGAGGCGGGGACGTCGGCAGAGCCGGCGACCTGGGCGGCACCTCGCTCGCCCAGCCGAAGGCCGGCACGATCAACGCCAGCGCCTACGGGGGTAGCGGAGGCGGTAGCAGCAGGGAGAGCGATGAGGACCCGACGCTGGAGCTGACCGAGGGCGGTCACGGCGGCAGCTTCTTCTCGACGAAGGGGTGCAGCTCGCAGCGCGAAGGTCAGGCCGGAGGAAGTGTCAATCCCAACGCCAAGAAGCCGGCCTCTGGAGCCGGGGGCCGGGCAGCCACGCCGGGGAAGAGCTGCCCCACTGGGACCGGCGACGGCGGCAAGGGCGGCGACCTGGGAGCCGGTGGCAGCGGTGGGCGGCATGGCTGCGTCGTGATCACTTACTGACGACCCACCGTCGCGTAGCCAGCAGGCCAACAGGCCGGTCCGCCTGACGGGTAGCCCACGGTCCAGACCGTGGGCTACCTCATCGCTTCTTCTGGCCCAAGCCGCCGGTCGGGCGCTCCCAAGGTGCAGTACTGGCTGGCTAGCACTCTGTGGGTTGACGTGAGCCTGCCGTATCAAGCGCTGCAGTGAGGGAGGGCTGTGGTGCTGACGCAGTTGGTGGGCGTATTGCGGGTAATGGTCGCCTGGTCGTGGAGGTTGAGGGTGCCGGTGTTGTAGACGCCGCCTCCTTCGCCGCCGAGGGCGCCGTCGACCGCCTTGGAGGTGTTGCCGGTGACGGTAGCGTGGCCGCGCAGGGTGAGCGTACCCCTGTTCATGATGCCGCCGCCGCGGCCGGAGTCGACGAGAATGATCTTTCCTTCCGGCTTGCCGGGGCCGGTCTGGCTGGTGTTGCCGGAGACGCTGGCGGTGTCCGTCAGGGTGAGGGTGCCCTCGTTCAGAATGCCGCCGCCGTTTCCACCCTCATAGATGCTCCCGCCCTGGTTACGCCTGTGTGCCCCGACATCGGTGTTGTCCTTGACCGCGGTGGAACCGGTAAGGGTTGCCTCCCCGCCCTTCATGATCCACATTCCGCCGCCGCTGAAGGAGTCGACGCCGCCGTGGTTGTGGTCCATCGTGGTGTCCGAGGCGATGAGACTACTGTCAGGCTCCACCGTGATGCCGGTACCGCCGGTGCCGCCACTGTTCTGGGTGATGTGGACCCGCCTTAGCGTGACCCCTTTTCCTGTCACCGCCAGGCCGACGGCCTTGTTGTGGCTGATGGTCAGGTCTTCAATGGTGACGGCTCCCCGCACACGGACCAGAGCGAGGGCGATGGCGACGCCCTCCTTCGCGCGCAGAGTCGCGTGGTTGCCCTTGACCGTCAGCCCGGCGGCACGATTGAAGGTAATCCCGGCCGTCTTGGTCTTGTCCACCTTGTCCAGTTTGTAGACGCAGTTCTCGGCGAGACTCAGGGTGACCCAGCCCTGGGCCTTGTTGGCCTTGCTCACCGCTTTGAGTAGCGGTGCGGTTCCGCACGCCGCCTTGATGACCGTCTGCTTCTCCGCAGTCTGCGCCGTCGCGCCCCTGGCGGCCGACAGGGTGGATACCCCGAGCACTGCGCACACCACTGCCATCAGTTTCTTGCCCATCAAGCCTCCATCCACAGCGCCGGATGACCCAGTGTCAGTCGGCACTGGTCATAACTGGTGGTAGCGGCGAAGGAAACGAAATCGCCAGGTGACCAGGAGGCCGTGCAGCATCCATCGTTCTGGGGGGGCGAGGCCCCTGCTCGCCGTTGGAGGCCGGCCTGGTGCAAGCCGGCCCGGCCCCGTCGGCCGTTGTATAGGTGGCCCCTGTTGCAAGGTGCCGTCCACCTGACGCCCCGCAGGTCTCCGTGTTTCACGATTTAATTCGTTCCGCATGTCCGGTGAAACAGCCGTGCAACAGCCCTGGTGAGTCCTCAGCCTGACGGAACCTGCGCGCCGACCCCCGCCAATCGGTAGACAAGCGCGGGTTCCGGGCGTTCGAGGTCCAGGACTCTACGAACCCGCGCGCTTCGGCGTTCGACGTTCTGCAGGCCGACGGCGTCGAGCTGATCAACCTGCCCTACCGGGAGCGCCGACGGCGCCTTGAGGTCCTGTTCGCGTCCCGCGCTCTGACGCCGCCGTGGACGCTGTGCCCGATGACCACGGACGTGACGGTGGCACGGGAGTGGCTGGAGTCGTGGACCGAGGTGACCGGCGTCGAAGGCCTGGTTCCGGAAGTGCAGTGAGGACCGACTCGATCCGGCGGCTGCTGTTCAGAGACGCCCGCGACAGCAGTGGATCAGGGTTGGGCTGTCAGTGGGGCCTGATACACCTGGAACCACAGCACCCCACGGATCATTTACGGAATATTCTTTGGCATAAAACCGTTTACTCTCTGGTGAGTTGACATCGCCAGGGCTGGAGGTGGACCGTGCGCGACCAGAACAGCTTGGTGGCGGATCCCGCCATGCTCACACTGGCCCGCGACTCGCGCGGCTGGACACAGTCCGACCTGGCTGCCGAGTTGTCCCGACTTGAAGGCACCCGCATCACTCAGGGGTACGTCAGCCGAGCCGAAGCGGGCCGCATCCCCGTCAAGGATGGGCGCGTGCAACAGTTCGCCGACGCACTTCGCTACACCGCCGACCTGCTGTGCCGCACTTCCGATACAGCCGGGGCAGGCGTCGGGCTGATCCATCACCGCAAGCGCGCCTCCCTGGGAGCGCCCGCCCTCCGTCGGATCCATGCGACGCTGGCGCTCACCCGCCTCCAAGTGGAAGCTCTGATCCAGGCGGCAGACTTCCATCCCCGTATCCAGTTCCGGCGCATCGAGGTCAACGACTTCGACACCCCTGCGGACGCGGCAGAAACGGTGCGCGAGGAGTGGAGTGTCCCCGCTGGCCCCGTCGATGACATGGTCGCCCTGCTCGAAGACGCCGGTGCACTGGTCGTGGTCCGCAACCTCTGCACTACCGCGCTCGATGCGGTGAGCCAGTGGCCCGCGGACAAGGCACCACTGGTGCTCCTAAACTCCGGTGCTCCCGCTGACCGTTCGCGCTTCAGTCTCGCGCACGAGCTGGGTCACTTGGTGATGCACAGCGAGCCCGGCGAGGGGCGCGTGCAGGAAGATCAGGCCAACCGGTTCGCCGCCGAATTCCTCATGCCCCACGACGCCGTCCTCCCCGAGCTGAAGCCAGGCATCGATGTATCGCGCCTGCTGGACCTCAAGGCGCGGTGGGGGGTATCCATGGCAGCTCTCATCAGACGGGCCATGGACCTGGGTGTTGTCAGCGAATGGCAATACCGCACGCTCATGGTCGAGTTGTCCGCCCTGGGCTACCGAACCAACGAACCGACCACCATCCGGCGCGAAACCCCGCGCCATCTTGCTCGAGCCGTCACCCGGCTCGAAGAGCAGCTCCACCTCAGTCCGACCGAGACCGCCCATCTGGCGGGGCTGGGTCGTGAGGAGTTCCACGAGATCTACTTGTGCGCTTCTTCTCCGTCCGGACACAAGGATGTGCCGGACTCTTCTGCGAGGTGATTCATGAGCAACACCCCCTCCCCGAGGCGGCGACCGCCCGCCTTGAAGACGCTGGACCACACCGTTGCCGCCCTGCCTCTTCTACAGGGACGGGTACTGCTCCATGAAAACGCCCACAACCTTCCGCGGTCGCGGCACACGCTGGACGACGATTTCAGCGGCGTGGTGATGACCGGAGCCAACGCCGACGAGCGGGCCTTCCACCTTCGCAGCACGGCTGGCTACGAAGGCACCCTCCTGATCGACAGCGCCCCCTACACAAGCTACGTCGCGACAGCAGACGAACCGTTCATGGTGCCCACCGACGAGCTGTTTGCCTCCGTGGACACCTCGCTGGCCTTCCAGAAGGTGCGAGGCGCGAGCGCGGCGCTGACTCCGACCGGCTACATCCCGCCGGCGGACTCCAAGACGCTCAAGGCCGTGATGCGCGAGGCCAACAAGATCGAGCGGGCCGACACCGTCGTGACGCTCCCCATCGACGTCACGTGGCTGAACCGCGAGAACATCAGTCAACTCATCGCGGTCTGCACGAAGATCCGGCACCTGAAGGCCATCATCCTCTTCCGCCAGTTCGACCCGCTGGAGCAGACCAAGGACATACCGGCCAATCTGCGCCGCCTCTTGGCCAACGTCGAGCACACGGCACTCCTGCGCACCGACCTCGCAGCGCTCGACGCCATGGCACACGGCGCGTTCTGCGCCGGCATCGGCGTGCAGAGCTCGCTCCGTCACGCGATCCCACCCGGCCAGAAGGCGCAAGTCGGAAAGCCCGGGGGGCCTATCTACCCGAACGTGCTGATGCCCGAGCTCATGTGCTTCAAGGGCGCCGCATCCCTCGCCACGCTGTACAGCAACGCCGATCCCGCGACCTGCGCCTGCGAGCAGTGCGACGGACGCGGCCTCGACCGCTTCTGCCTATCCGACGGCGAGACACGGCGCGAGGCCGACAACCACACTGTGCTCACATGGAGCGCCTGGGTCACCGAAATGGCCGGCTACCGGCCAGGCGCTCCGCGCAAGACATGGTGGCGCGACAAATGTGCGGCAGCCGTCGACCGCTACGCGTTGGAGAACCAGCGCATCGGACTGGGCGCCAGCCCCAGGTCCGGTTTCCAAGCACCCTCGCCACTCAAGACGTGGGCAACGCTCCCCGTCGCCCCGTAGCGAGCCCCGTCGGGCACTCAGGGAAGCTGGCGGTGAACGTCTTCCAGGAACTTCCAGCCGGCGACGGTATGACGCCTGCGCACGAAGGGGCGCGGTGGCACCAACACCTCCACCGTGTCTCCGTGCACCGTGAGCAGTCCGATGCCGTAAAAGTCCGCCCGCATCACTGCGTCGTCCTTGCGCCGCAGCGCTCCCTCCACAACCACCGTGCGCGAGCAAAATGGAGTAAATCGCTCGGCCTTCTCCATCGCCGACTCCCAGCTACGGCCGGGCACGAAGGCCATGTCGACATGCACAGGCTGCGCCGCTCGGCGGGTAACCAACCCGTTGCCGCGGACCGCTGCCCCCTTCGGCAGGACCTTCAGGACCCGCCGCTCCCTCTCGCTCAAGGAGCTGGCAGGAACCGGCTCTCCAAGGGGAAGCGCCATGAGGAGATTCAACACATCAGGTCGCGTCAGCGGCGGCATCCCCTCCGCTGCTCGTCGCTCACGCTCTCGTACGTCGTACCGGTAGGCAATGACAGCTTGCGTGCCGAAGGCTTCAACGGGCGCGAGCTTCGCCTCTCGGGGCACGAGGTCGCAGGGAAGTACGGCGCCCGCGACGACATCCATCGGCTTTCGTGCCACGACCGCCATGGACCAACCCGCTCTCGTTTCGAACTGACGCTCCCACTTGTGGCGCGTCTTTACGCCCATGCTTACCGTCAGGCGCCCGTCACCGGAAGCACGAACGACGCACATTTGCACGATCCGCCCGTCGACCCCTCCGGACCGCGAAGCGGGCGGTATTGGCAGGCTTAACCAGCCTTCCCCTGCCCTGGACACGGGAACACCTCCGCACGGATGCCCAGGCTAGTACGGACACCCGTTCGCCTGTCAGTCACCTCCTCCTCCGATGTTCACAAAGCGGCAGGCATCCGTCGCACTGTGACCGGCAAGCAACCACAAGCGCCACCAATGAACGACTGCGAGCGCAGCCACCCCAAGCCGCCATGCCCGCGTCTATCCAGATCGCCGCCTGCCAACCCCTTCCAATCCCACCAGCCCCACGCCGTGAGGAGTCGACTGAGAGCATGCAGGTCGGGCCTTCGCACGGTAGGGAGTTCGGGTGCCGCAACCGCTAAACGATCGACAGCAGGAGGTGCTGCGATGGGTTGGTCGAGGATGCCCTGCCGGCGTCCGGGAAGGAACCGGGCACAAGCTCAGCTGCCAGGCCCTGCAAAGCCGGGGGCTGGTCAAGATCTCCAAGCGGCAGGGGAAGTGGTCCGCCGTTCTCACCGACGCCGGCCAGTACTACCTGAACCACGACGCCCACCTGCCCGATCAGCCTCATGGCAGAAGCGTCTCCCCCTCGCGGGGTGGAGCCCAGCCATTTGCCGCGCCCAGCGGCCAGCAGCTCAACGCAGAGACAGCCACGCCCCTGCCGGCGCAACGAACCAGCCCCCTTCCGCGGAAGAGAGCCAAGACCGTCACGGAACAGCTCCTCGAAGAGCTCACCGAAGCCGGCGGCCGAATCGTCAAACGCGAAGCCAGTGGCAGAGAGACCGAGAAATGGCCGATCCGCGTCGCCGCAGCGCGCCGGTCGGGAAAGATCCCTGAGACCAAGGAACTGCACGCAGGCTGGTGCAACGACGGATACGAGATCCGGCTGGTCGATACCCCCGCCTGGCGCTTGGCCGTGCTGCCACCCGTTCCCGTCCCAATTCGGCTCTCCACGCCACACCCCGTGGTCAAAGCTCTCCAGGCGCACGCCCAGCCCATGGCACTGACGAAAGCGGTGCAGGGCCGAGCCTTCCGTCTCGTCCACGCATTGCTCGCCGCAACCCAGCAGCTTGGGTATGCCAGCGTGTTCGGCACCGCCGAGACTGCGGCAGCACCACATCGCAGGCAGCACGGCCCTCCCCACTTCACGATCACGGCCCAGAGCCAGAAATGCGATTTCCTCATCCTCCAGGAACAGGACCGCGCCGATCACATCCCCACGAAGAAGGAACTCGCGGACGCGGCGAAGCACTCCTGGGTCAGGATTCCCCGATACGACCACTCCCCCAGCGAACGCCTGCGAATCTGCGTCAGCGGCGGGTTGCAGCACAGAGCCGGCGAGTGGGCCGATACGGCCACACGCCCCCTTGAGGACCAGCTCGCCGAAATCGTGCAGGAAGTAGGACTCCGAGGCGAAGCCGCCGAACGCAAACGGCTGGCCGACCTGGAGACGGCACGGCAAAAGCGGCTCCAGTGGGAGACCGCGATGCAGCGAGCAAAGATCGACTACGCCGAGGCGGCCCGCGCCCAGCAACTTGCATCGCAAGAAGAAGCATGGCGCCGCGCAGCCGGCCTGGCCGAGTACATCACCGCACTGCGCCTCCACGCAGAGGCCCTGCCGGATGGACCGGAGAGAGACGGTGCCGAGGCATGGATTGCATGGGCCGACGGCCACGTGCAACGGCTGAACCCACTCAACGGCACGCTCCGCCTGCCGGACGTCCCCGAACCTCGAGCCGACGAGCTGCAGCCGTTCCTGCGCGGTTGGAGCGCCTACGGGCCCGGCTAAGAAGGCTCTCCCATGTCACAGAGAGTATTCGGCGAAGGAAGACCAGAGGGCGAGGTACGGACGGGCCAGCTGGGTCACCGGGAGCGAATATGGGCGCCCCTCGCAGCAGGGTCACAACCTGATGCGAGGGGCACACGTCCGCGCCTGACAGCCCGTCAGGCATCGCTGGCGGCGTGCGTCAAACGTGCGTCACGAGCGTCAAATCAGCGTCAAGATATCGCCCGTAACGCCCACAGCGCACATAACGCACACTGGCCTAACCTGCAGGTCAGAGGCCCTTTCCAACGGGCTCAAGGATCGCGACGCACTCGACATGCTGAGTCATCGGAATCCAGTTGGCGCCACGGTTGAAGCACCTGAGGCGGCGCCTCTGGCGAGGTGCCGCCTCAGGATGTCGATTCTCCGGGACTCAGACGTGATGGGTATGTCGCAACCGTGTCCGGTCAACGGAGCTGATCGGCGAAAGCTTCGTAAGCCGACTCGTCGAAGAGGACGAACCTCACCTCTTCCACGGCCGTCTCAGCGCCACGCACCGCCTCCACCGCGATGCGGGCAGCATCCTCCATCGGCCACCCGTACGCCCCGGTCGAGATGGCCGGGAAGGCGACCGTCCGCGCTCCCAGTTCGTCCGCGACCTTCAGCGACTCCCGGTAGCAAGAGGTCAACAGCGATGGATCGCTGCCGGAAACCTGATACACCGGGCCGACCGTGTGGATCACGTGCTCCGCCGGGAGCCGGCCGGCCGTGGTGGCGACGGCCCGGCCCGTCGCCAGGCCCTTGCCGTAGTGCGAGCGGCGCAGGTCCTCGCAGGCGGCCAGGATCTCCGGTCCCCCGCGCCGGTGGATGGCCCCGTCGACCCCGCCGCCGCCGAGCAGCGAGGAGTTCGCGGCGTTGACGACGGCATCGGCCTGCTCGGCCGTGATGTCGCCCTGAACGAGTGTGATCCGCGGCATCGGATTCCCTTCCCTTGAGTCGGGGGGATTATCCCGCGACGAGGGATCACGAACCCGCGCCGTCGGCGTCCTCCAGGCAGGCCGCGAGGCGGGCGAGGGCCGGCAGGGCTGCGCGGAGCGCGGCGCGGTCGGCGTCGGGCAGGGCCGTCAGCGCGTGGTCCAGGCGGCGTTCGTGGGCGCGCGTCCAGGCGGCCAGCCGCAGCCGGCCGGCGTCGGTGGCACTGACGGCGGCGGCCCGCCGGTCCCCGCTGTCCACCGCGCGGGTCATCAGCCCGTTCCTGACCATCGTGGCGACGAGTCCGCTCACCGTGGACTGCGCGAGGCGCCGGCGGGCGGCGAGTTCGCTGACGCGGACCGGGGAGTGTTCCACGCAGACCTGGAGCAGCTCCACCTGGGCCATCGGGAGGTGCTCCCAGGGGTACTCCGTACGGATCGAGGAGCGCAGGGCGCGGCGCAGCCGGGTGACGGCGGCCGTCAGCGCCCGGGCTTCGGGTGAGCCCGAGCCGGGCTGCGCCTCCGGGGCGCCGGGCGTGCCCGGCATGCGTGCCATGCCGTCCACGCTACTCGCGCTCCGCCGCGGCGGGGGCGGCTCCCGCTCCGCTCCGGGAGCCCGCCACGGCCACGGCCGGCAGGATCAGCACCGCGAGCCGGCCGCCGCCGCCCGTGTGCAGGGCCGGAGTGACGAGGACGATGCCGATCGCTGTGCCCAGCCCGCGGGCCATGCCGATCAGGCTGCCGCCGGTGCCCGGGGCGTCCTTCGGCACCCCCGCGTCACGAGGGCGGACAGGTCGA
Source organism: Streptomyces sp. NPDC058401 (assembly GCF_042722885.1). Lineage (NCBI taxonomy): Bacteria > Bacillati > Actinomycetota > Actinomycetes > Kitasatosporales > Streptomycetaceae > Streptomyces > Streptomyces sp. NPDC058401. The sequence continues at coordinate 47,851 of NZ_JBHXKA010000041.1, read as the reverse complement.
GGGCGCGGGCGAGCGGCGCGGGCGCCAGAGGAGCAAGGCGCAGCCGGTCAGCGCCGGTCCATACAGGCGGCGCGCCCGGTCGGTGACGGCGGCGGGCAGGGCCCGGTCGCCGCCCACCGCGCCGAGCGCGATCCGGCGGGCAGGGCGGTGAGGGCCGTTCCGGCGAGGAGCACGCCGTGCCCGGACCCGAGGAGGAGTACGGGGACCAGGACCAGCGGGCCGAACAGGACGGGGTATCCGCACAGGGCCGGCCGCCGCGAGCCCGCCCCGGATCCCGGGGGGCCTCGACAGCGCGGAGTCGTGCGGGGCGCGCCACTCCCGCCGGACGAGGCCCGCGGTGGCGCCGAGGGCCACCCCGCAGGCGGCCGGCCCGGTCCGGGGCGACGCGTGCAGCCCCGACAGGGAGCCGAGGGCCGCCGGCAGGGCAGCCGTGGCGGCGGCGAGCCACAGGGCTCCGGCCCGGTCGGGCCCCCGTACGGGAGCCCGGTCGCGGGTGCGCGGGAGCAGCGCCCGGCGGCCACGGCGATCAGCCCGGCGGGCACGTTGATCCAGTACGTCTAGCCCCGGCCCGACGGCCTGGACAGCCGGGCAATATTGCATCGGACACCGATTTACCTGATGCCGAAGAAAAGGAAGAAAGGCCCGGACTCCGTGGGCCATAAGGCCGGGAGCCCCCTTCTCCCGCGGCCGCACAGGGAATTCGCGGCAGGATCCTTTACGGATTTTCCCGGCATTTTTATCGCCCTATACTTAACGCCGCCTTATTCGTTTTCCGTTCACCGGGGAAGCCGATTCGGCCCCTTCTGCGCGCCTATCGTTCTGACGTCCCACTCCACTCGCAGAGACGCGCAGAGGCACGCACTCATGGACTCCTCCACGACGCTCATCGCGGTCACCGTCGCCGTGGCCCTGCTGTTCGACTTCACCAACGGGTTCCACGACACCGCGAACGCGGTGGCCACCGCGATCGCCACCGGTGCCTTGCGCCCCAAGGTCGCCGTGGCCATGTCCGCGGTGTGCAATCTGGCCGGTGCGTTCGTTTCGGTGGCGGTTGCCAAAACGATCTCCGGGGGCATCATCGACGAGCACGCCGGAATACGTCCGCCGGTCATCCTCGCCGCCCTCGCGGGGGCCGTGCTGTGGAATCTGACGACCTGGCTGCTCGGAATTCCCAGCAGTTCCTCGCACGCCCTCGTGGGCGGGCTGATCGGGGCCACCGTGGCCTCGGTGGGCCTCCAGGGGGTCAACGGAATGGCCGTGGTCGGCAAGATCCTCGTCCCGGCCGCGCTGTCCCCGCTGATCGGCGGACTCGTGGCGTACGCGGCCACTCGGACGGCGGGCCGGCTGAGCGGTCCGGAGCGCGGCGGTGACGGCGTGGAACGCGGAACGGGGAGCGGGGCGGGCCGCGGGGCCCGTGCCGGGCAGGTGCTCGCGGCGGCCCTCGTGTCCCTGGCGCACGGCACCGGCGACGGGCAGAAGACCATGGGTGTGATCACGCTGACGCTGGTCACGGCGGGTTCCCTGCCGGCCGGGTCCGCTCCCCCGCTGTGGGTCATCGCGGCCGCGGGGCTCACGATGGCCCTGGGCACCTACACGGGCGGCTGGCGCATCATCCGCACGCTCGGCACGGGCCTGACCCGGCTCGGCCCGCGGCAGGGCTGCGTGGCCCAGACGAGCGCGGCGGCCGTGCTGCTGACCACCTCGCACCTGGGCTTCGCAGTGTCCACCACGCACGCCGTCACCGGGAGCGTCGCCGGGGCCGGGCTCGCCACCCCCGGCGGGGTCCTGAGCCGGGCGACCCTGCGGTCCATGCTCGTGTCCTGGGTGCTCACCCTGCCCGCGGCGGGGCTCGTCGCCGCGGGGGCCGTGCTGCTCACGGAGCAGGGGGCCTGGGGCCAGGACGCCACGGCCGCCCTGCTGCTGGCCGCGACCCTCGCCTTCTGGGCCCGGTCCCGGCGTACGGCCGTCACCGCACGGAGCGTCGCACCGGAGGCGACCACGGCCACGGCAACCGCCACGGCAACCGCGACGGCCTGAGCCGCGCGCCGCCTTTCATGACGATTCCTGACGTAAGGTCCCGAAAATGAAGGTACCCGGCAGCGTGGTGGGAGCAGCGGGCCTGCGGTCCCGGATGACCGCCGGTTTCGGCGACGGAAGCATGGTCCTGCGCGCCGCGGTCTCGGCGGGACTCTCCTGGTGGATCGCCTCCGCCCTGCTGCACTCCGATGCGGCCTCGCTCGCCCCCGTCGGCGCCATCCTCGCCACGCAGGCCACGCCCTTCGCCACGGCGCGCAAGAGCCTGCAGCGGGCGGCGGGCATCCTGTTCGGCTTCCTGCTCGGCGTGGCGGCCACCGCGTCGATCGGCACGAACACGGTGAGCGTCGTCCTCGTGGTGCTGGTCGGCATGTACGCGGGACGCGCGATGAACCTCGGCTCGCAGATGCACCAGATCGCGCTCACCGCCGTGCTCGTGATGGGCGCCGCCGCCACCTTCGGGTACGGAGCCTCCCGGCTGGAGGACAACGTCGTCGGCGTGCTCGTCGGCACGTGCGTCGGCCTCGCGCTGCCCGCCCCCGGCTTCACCCGCCGGGCCGGTGAGGAACTGGCCCGTCTGAACCGGGAGATGGCCGCCCTGCTCGCCGAGATCGCCCGGGGCCTGGCCGAGGACGACTGGGCGGCGCGCACCGGGGACTGGGTCCGGCGGGCCCGCTCCCTGTCCAAGGAGCTCGACACGGTGCGCCAGGCCGTCCGCGAGGCCGAGGACGCGATCCGCTGGCGGCCCCGCGGCCGGCTCGCGCGGCCCCGCCTGGACCGGCTCGCCGAAGCGACCCAGTGCCTCGACCACGTCGGCCACCAGGTCCGGGGGATCACCCGCGGGCTGTACAACCTGACCTTCCGCGAAGGCCGCCCGCCCGCCCTGCACTGGGCGCAGCACGAGGAATCCCTGCTGCCCCTGCGGGCCGAGGCCCCGGCCGGGCTGGACGGGGTACTGGCCGCGTTCGCCGCGATGCTGGGCGACCTGGCAGGCGTACACGTACGGGAGGAGGCCCCGGCGCCCGAGGTGCGGGACCGCCTCGCGGAGCTGCTCGGCGAGACCGAGACCCGCTTCCTGCGGACCGCGCTGGGGCAGTCCCCCGGCTACGCGGACTGGCGGGTCCTGTGCACCGCCGGGATCCTGGAGGACGCCCGGAAGATGCTCCACGAACTCGACCCCTCGATCGGCCCCCACAAGGCTGCCTTCGGGTAGCGCGCGGCGCCGCCCCGGAGCTCCCTAGGCCTTCGCGCGCAGGTGGCGCCAGACGGCCTTGGCGGCGTTGTGGCCCGACATTCCGTGCACCCCGGGTCCGGGCGGGGTGGCCGAGGAGCACAGGAACACGGCCGGGTGGGCCGTGTTGTACGGGGACAGGGTGAGCTTGGGGCGCAGCAGGAGCTGGAGGCCGGAGGCCGCTCCGCAGGCGATGTCGCCGCCGACGTAGTTCGGATTGCGGGCGGCGAGCTGCGGCGGGCCGGCCGTGGCGCGGGCGAGCACCAGGTCGCGGAACCCGGGTGCGAAGCGCTCCAGTTGGCGCTCGACGGCTTCGGTGAGGTCGCCGTCCCAGCCCGCCGGGACGTGCCCGTACACCCAGAAGGTGTGCTTGCCCTCGGGCGCCCGGCCGGGGTCGACCAGGCTGGGCTGGGCGGCGATGAGGAAGGGGGTGCGCGGGACCCGCCCACTGGAGGCCAGTTGCAGGGCCGCGTCGATGTCGCGGGTGCGCGGGCCGATCTGTACGGTGCCGGCCCGGCGCGGCTCCTCGGCGGTCCAGGGGACGGGGCCGTCCAGGGCGTAGTCCAGCTTGAACACGGAGGCGCCGTAGCGGTAGCCGTCGTAGACCCGGCCGAGGCGGGCGATGCGGGCCAGCGCGGTCGGGGAGGTGTCGAAGACGTACGCCCGGGCCGGCGGCAGGTCGTCGAGCCGCTTGACCTCGAAGCCGGTGTGGATGGTCCCGCCGAGGTCGCGCAGGTACCCGGCGAGGGCGTCGGAGATCGACTGCGAGCCGCCGCGCGGCATCGGCCAGCCGTTCGCGTGCGCGGCCAGCGCGAAGACCAGGCCGACGGCGCTGGTCCCGATCCCGCCGAGCGGGGCGATGACGTGCGCGACGAGCCCCGCGAACAGGGCCCGGGCGCGGTCGTCGCGGAAGCGGCTCAGCAGCCAGGTGGAGGGCGGCAGCCCGGCCAGCCCGAAGCGGGCGAGGGTGAGCGGGTCACGGGGCAGTGCGGTGTCCGGCAGCGACATGAAGTCCCGGGCCAGGGTGTCCCACTTGCCGAGGAAGGGCTCCACCAGGCGCCGGTACGTGCCCGCGTCGCGGGGCCCGAAGGAGGCGGCCGTCTCCGCGACGGATCGGGAGAGCACGGCCGCCGTGCCGTCGTCGAAGGGGTGCGCCATGGGCAGCGGGGCGTGCAGCCACTCCAGCCCGTACCGCTTGAGGGGCATCGTGGAGAAGACCGGGGAGCCGGCGCCGAGCGGGTGCACCGCCGAGCAGGGGTCGTGCCGGAAGCCGGGGAGGGTGAGCTCCTCGGTCCGGGCCCCGCCGCCGACGGTGTCCGCGGCTTCGAACACGGCCACCGAGTAGCCGCGCCGGGCCAGTTCCACGGCGGCCGTCAGCCCGTTGGGCCCGGCCCCCACCACGACCGCATCGAGGATCGACGGCACTTGCGACTCCTTCGTCCGGCGGCGCCACCGCCCCCAGGGTATTGCGCCTGTCCATAGGCGGCTCCGCGATGCGCGCCGACTCCGTTCGCTCTGGGAGGAGCGTCGGGACCGGCCGGAGTGCCCGGCCGGAGCCCGCCGTCGTGTCACTCGCCCCGCAGCAGCTCCCGGATCCGTACGGCCGTGGCCTCGTCCCGGCCGACCGCGAAGGGCAGCGCGTTGTCCCGGTCCACCCGGAACGGGACCCCGTCGACGGTGCTCTGGGAGCCGCCCGCCTCGGCGACCAGCAGCAGCCCGGCCGCGTGGTCCCAGGCCGAGGGCCAGTTGAAGGCCAGGCCGTCCATCTCCCCCCGGGCCACCTTCAGGTACTCCAGGCCCGCCGAACCGCAGGCGCGGGAGGCCACCCCGGGCACGTCGAGGCGCGCCAGGACGCGCCGCTCCTCCTCGGTGGTGTAGAGCGGGTGGGCGGTCGCGACCCGCAGCTCGGCGCCGGGATCCGGCGAACCGCTCAGGATCCGCTCGCCGTTGACGTACGCGCCCTGTCCGCGCACGGCGGTGGTCATCTCCTCCAGCGCCGGGGCGAAGGTCCAGGAGGCGAGGAGCTCCCCGCGGTGCGCGAGGGCGACCAGGGTGCAGAACTCCGGCTCCCCGTGCACGAACTGCCGGGTCCCGTCGACCGGGTCCACGATCCACACCGGGGCGTCGCCGCGCAGTGCCCCGTACACCCCGGGGTCCGCGTGCACGGCCTCCTCGCCCACCACGGCCGAGCCGGGCAGCAGCCGGGTCAGGGCCGCCGTGAGGTACTCCTCGGCCTTGCGGTCGGCGTCGGTCACCAGGTCGTGCGGGCCGCTCTTCTGGTCCACCTCGTGGTCGGCGAGCCGGCGGAACCTCGGCATGATCTCGACCGCCGCCGCCTTGCGCACGGCTTCGTCGACGTCGGACAGGTTCCGGGCGAGGAATTCATCGATCATGCCTCCAGCAAAGCACGCCCGGCTGACAAACCCCACTGCCGGACCCGGCGGGCGGCCGGACCCCGGGTGGACCGCGGATGAACGCACCGCCGGGCGGGCGGCGCGGACCGGACCCAGGAACGGAACCAGGGCCGGGCCCAGGACCGGCCCCAGGACCGGAACCCCGGCCACCTCCTGGTGGGCTCCGGCCGCCCGTGCTACACCGGCCGGGACCGGCCCCTCGCCCTCCCCCACACCACCGTCTGGGAGCCCTGCATGCGCCGCCCCGCCTCCTTGCCCCTCCCCTCACGCCGCTTCCTCCCCCGCCGTCTCCCCCTGCGGCGCTCCGCGGCCCTGCTCGCGACCGCCGCCACCGCCGCGGCCGTGCTCGTGGTCGGCGCGCCCCCGGCCCCCGTGGGCGCCGCGTCCGTCCTGCCCTCGCTGCCCGCGCCGAACGCCGCCGGGCTGACCCTGCGGAGCTGGTCGGTGGCCGCGGGACAGAGCGAACGCATGGGTGACGCCTCCGTGACCACCGCCGCGGTCTTCGCCGCGCACGGCGGCGCCCCCTCGATCGATCCGGTCCAGGTGCCGGTACGGGTACGGGTCCTGCTGCCGGAGGACTACCAGCGGGACCCGGCGCACCCCTACCCCGTGCTGTACCTGCTGCACGGCGGCTCGGGCGACGTGGAGCAGTGGTCGAAGACCGACGAGGGCAACGTCACCGCGAACCTGAAGGACTCGGCCTTCAAGGGCATCGTCGTGATGCCGGAGGGCGGCAAGGCCGGCTGGTACAGCGACTGGCCCGGGCACACGGACGGGTTCTTCGCCCCGCAGTGGGAGACCTTCCACGTGCAGCAGCTGGTCCCGTGGATCGACGCCAATTTCAACACCGTGCGCGCGGCCTCCGGGCGGGCGGTGGCGGGCGTCTCGATGGGCGGTTACGGGGCCCTGCGCTACGCCGGCCGCCACCCGGAGCTGTTCTCCGCCGTCGGCGCCTTCTCGCCCGGAACCGACATCTACGACCCGGGCGCGCAGAGCATCATCGCCAACTCCACCTGGCAGGTGGGGGCTTCGATCCTGTGGACGGGCCTGTTCGACGGGAAGTTCCGGGTGACCGGGGACACCCCGTACCGGATGGCGACGGTCTTCGGCCCGCCGAGCACCTGGCCCGGGCAGAACCCGGTCAACCTGGCGCTCGACGGCAAGTACGCCCCGTACGGCGGGAGGCTGGCCCTGTACGCGGGCGGCACGGGCGGTACGGGCGAGAAGGAGATCGGCGCGATGGCCGAGGCGCTCCACCAGGACCTGAAGGACCGCGCGGTCACCCACCACTACTGCCGCGGCGCGGGCGACCACGCGTGGCCCTACTGGGGCCCGGAGCTGAAGGACTTCGTGGCCTACGCCTACGGCCCCGCCCCGCAGAACGCGCAGGCCCCGGCCCCCTGCCCCAACGGCTGGGGGCCCGAGACCCCGTGACCCCGCCGGGGCCGGCCCCGGGGCGTCGCGCTCAGCGCGCCCCGGCGCCGAGGTGCTCCAGGAGCGAGAGGCCCGCCGCGCGGTGCCCGGCGGCCTCCTCCGGGTCCGTGTCGTCCAGCAGGACCGCGATCCCCTCGTGGGCCAGCGCCTCCTCGTGCCGGTACCCGAGCCCGGGGGCCAGCTCCAGGGTCTGCCGGTGCAGGCGCAGGGCCTCCTCGGGCCGTCCCGCGAGCCGGCAGGTCTCGGCGTAGGCGCCCAGGAAGCGCACCTTCCAGTGCTCCTCGAACAGCTCGTCCAGCAGCGCGAACGCCTCCCGGTGGCTGGCCAGGGCCTCCTCGTACCGGCCCATCCGGCGCAGCCCCACGCCCAGGCAGTTGAGGGACCACGCCTCGTTGTTCACGTGCCCGTCCTCGCGGGCCAGGGCCAGCGCCCGGTGCAGGTGCTCCGACGCCTCCTCGGGCGCCTCCGCGGCGATGGCCACGCCGAGGGTGATGCGGGCCGTCAGGGTGGGCGGCCACGCCGGGTCGGGGTGGGACACGTCCAGGACCTCCCGGGCCCGTCGCGCCGCCCCCTCGCGGTCGCCCAGCTGGAGCAGCGCCCAGGCCTCGGCGGCGGCCGCGTGGGCCGCGCCCGCGGGGAGGCCGGCCTCCCCGTACAGCTTCCCGGCCAGCCGGAAGAGTGCGAGGGGCTCCTCGGCATTGCCCCGGTCCCAGCTCAGATAGCCGCGGCGCAGGGCCAGTTCGGCTTCCGAGCGGGCGTCCCCCGCCTGTGCGACGCGTAGTCCGGCCTCCTCGTACGCGGCGTCGGCCTCGGCCAGGCGGCCCGCGTTGTAGCGCGCGAAGCCCAGGTCGCTGTAGGCCTCGGCCAGCCGCAGCGGATCTCCCAGGCGTTCGGCGGCGGCGAGCGAGCGCTCGAAGAGGTGGTTGAGGTGGGTGGTGCCGCAGCGGCGGGCGAAGTACGCGCGCAGGAAGTGCGGCAGCTCGCACACGTGCGCGTCCGCCCCGACGGCGACCGCCGTCTCGAACGCGGCGATCATCGTCTCGTACTCCGAGACGAGCCAGGCGCAGGCCGCGTGCTTGTCGGCGAACCGCGGCAGTTCGGCCGGGGGACGGCCCGCGGCGGGCGGCCGGCCCGGCGAAAGCACCGGCATCGCGGCGTCGGCCGCGGCCGCGGCGTGCACGAAGTAGTCGAGGAAGCGGCCCAGTGCCCGGTCCCGCTCGGCCTGGGAGTCCTCCCGGGCGCAGGCGCCGCGCGCGTGCTGGTGCACCAGGTCGTGCAGCCGGTAGCGGCCCGCCGTCGGCTGCTGGACCAGGTGCGCGTCGACCAGGTCCTCCAGCATCTCCCGGGCCGCGCGCAGCGGTACGTCGGCCAGGGCCGCGGCCGCGTAGGCGTCAAAGGAGCCGCCGGGGAGCAGGCCCAGCATCCGGAACAACCGGGCCTGGGCGCGGTCCAGTTGGCGTACGGACATGGCGAACGCCGTGTCGAACTCGCTCGCGCCCTCCGCCAGCCGCTCCACGAGGATGCCCACCGTCCAGCCCGGCCGGTGCCGCAGCCGGGCCGCGGCAAGCCGCAGGGCCAGCGGCAGGTGTCCGCACAGCCGCAGCACCTCGGCGGCGGACTCCGGTTCACGGGCCAGCCGGCCTTCGGGGCCGCCCGGGTCCCCGCTGGCCCGGGCGAGCAGCTCGGCGCTCTCCCCCGGGCTGAGCACGTCGAGCGACACCGGGGGCACTTCGTCCAGGCCGAGCAGCCGGTTGCGGCTCGTGATCAGGACGACGGAGTCACCGGCGCCGGGCAGCAGCGGGCGGACCTGTTCCGCGTCGGCCGCGTTGTCGACGACCAGGAGGGCGCGCCGGTCCGCCAGTTCCGCGCGCCAGCAGGCCGCCAGCTGCTCCAGGCCCTCCTGCGGGACCCGCTCGGACGGCACGCCGAGCGCACCGAGCAGCATCCGCAGCGCCGAGTCGGGATCGAGCGGGTCGCGGCCCTCGGTGAAGCCGTGCAGGTCCACGTAGAGCTGGGCGTCCGGGTAGGCGGCGGCGAGCCGGTGCGCGGCGTGCACCGCCAGGCAGGTCTTGCCCACGCCCGCCATGCCGTCCACGGCGACGCCCCGGTGGCTGTCCACCGCGGCCAGTACGGCGGCGAGTTGGGTCTCGCGTCCGGTGAAGTCCGGTACGTCGCGCGGCAGATCGTTACGGGGCTTCGGCTGGACCTGGCGGCTCGCCTTCGGGGGCGCCGGCAGCGGGTTGGCGGCCCCGAGCTCCCAGAGGGGGCGCAGCGGGCGCGGATCGCGTGTGACCAGCTTGCAGAGGGCGACCACCGCCGGCCAGGGCGGCGCCGTCTGGCCGCTGAGGTAGCGCGAGAGCGAGGAGGAGCTCAGTCCCGTGTCCCGCGCGAGGGCCCGTACGCCGAGTCCTGAGAGCTCCTGGAGCTGCCGCAGCCGTGCGGCCAGCTCGTCCTGCGGGTCGGCCCCGGCCGTCCGCCGTTCCCTGTCCACGGTTCCCCCTGTATGCCTGTCCCGCCGCGCCGGAATTATCCCGGGCCGCATCTGCGCTGGTCAAGGATGTTCCGCCTGTCCCAGGGTGTCCCACCGCCATCGCCGCGGCGACCCGCTGCGGCTGTTATGGAGTCACACCCCGAGGGGGGGAACGGAAAGCCGGAAGCCCGGCGGTCCGGACACCAGCAGAGGAGCACACCGAGATGCAGTCCCGCATGCAGAACCCCGCCGTCGTCCTGTCCGGCGCGATGCAGCCCATCCAGGAGATCTTCAAGGCCGTGCACTCCGGCGGAGTGGACGCGCAGACCCTGGAACTGGTCCACCTGCGGGTGAGCCAGATCAACGGGTGCAGCTCCTGCGTCGACAGCGGCGCCAAGGCGGCCCGCAAGTCCGGGGTGAGCGAGGAGCGGCTGGCCACGGTCGCCGCCTGGCGCGAGGCCCCCTACTTCACCGAGGAGGAGCGGGCGGCCCTGCTGCTGGCCGAGGCCGCGACCCGGCTGGCCGACCGTCCCGACGCGGTGAGCGACGAGGTCTGGGACACGGCCGCCACCTACTACGACGAGAAGCAGCTCGCCGCGCTCGTCCTGATGATCGGTGTCACCAACCTGTTCAACCGGCTCAACGCCACCACCCGCCAGATCGCCGGCGCGTGGGGATAGAGGGGAGCGCAGCACCCTCCTTGCCCGTCCGACGGTCCGGCCCATCACCCCGACTCCCCCTGAGGAAGCCCGCCATGACGAACACCCGCAAGCCCGCGAAGAGCACGACCACCCCGGCGTCCGGCACGTTCGAGGGGTTCACCGAGGAGGAACGTGCCGCGATGAAGGAGCACGCGAAGGAGCTGAAGGCGTCGGCGCGGCGCGGGTCCCGCGCCGACAAGGCGGCGGAGGAGGAGGCCTCCGTGGTCGCGAAGATCGCCGAAATGCAGGACGCCGACCGGGTCATGGCCGAGCGGATCCACACGATCGTCAAGGAGAGCGCGCCCGGCCTCGCACCGAAGCTCTGGTACGGGATGCCCGCGTACGCCCGGGACGGCAAGGTGGTCTGCTTCTTCCAGAGCGCGGAGAAGTTCAAGGCGCGCTATGCGACGCTCGGCTTCAGCGATCAGGCACACCTCGACGAGGGTTCCATGTGGCCGACCTCCTGGGCCCTGACCCGGCTGACGGCGGCGGACGAGGCGATGATCGCCATGCTCGTGAAGAACGCGGCACACTGATACGAAACCCGCCGACAGCCGGCGCAGTACCGAGGAGAACGATCGATCGTGCTCGAGCCCCATGTCCTCACGATCGGTTCGCAGTTCCCGTCCGCCGCTCAAGAGCTGCCGGCCGCGTCGATGGCCGTGTGGCTGATCGACACCGACGACCGGGACGGCGCGGCGGCCCGGCTGGCCCCGGAGGTCCTGGACCAGGACGAGCACCGGCGGGCGGCCGGGTTCAAGCGCGAGCAGGACCGGCGCCGCTACGTCGCCTCCCACGTGGCGCTGCGTGTGCTGCTCGGGTCCCGGCTGGACCTCGCGCCGGGCCGGGTACGGATCACCCGTGCACCGTGCCCCTCCTGCGGCGGCCCCCACGGACGGCCGGTGTCCGGGGACGGGCCCGTCCACTTCTCCCTCTCGCACAGCGACCGGCTCGCGCTGGTCGCTCTGGGCCCCAAGCCGGTGGGAGCCGATGTGGAGGCCCTGCTCCCGGCGGCCGCCGTGAACGAGCTCGCCGGGCAGCTGCACCCCAGGGAGTCCGCGGAGCTGGCGGCCCTGGACCCGGACGAACGGCCGGCGGCCCTCGGCCGTGTCTGGGTGCGCAAGGAGGCGTACCTCAAGGGCCTGGGCATCGGGCTCGGCCGGGGCCTCGCCCTCGACTACGTGGGTACCGGCCACACCCCGGCGAGCAGCCTGCCGGGCTGGTCCCTGACGAACGTGGCCGTCCCCCCGGGCTTCACCGCCGCCGTGGCAGTGGCGCTCTGAGCGGCGGGACCGCCGCGGCCCGCTGCCCGGCGCCGTGCCGCAGGAGGTCCAGTGCGGCCTCCAGGTCGGCGGCGGCCCAGGCGGTGAGGGGCGCCCGCGCCTGCGGATCGTAGCCGCGGGGGACTCCTTCGACGAGGACGATCAGGGCCAGGTAGGTGCGGTACATCGCGATCCGCAGCCGTTCGTCGGCCGTGAGCGGGGAGGAGCGGTAGCCGGACAGGAAGGCCGGGTCCCGGGTGATGTCCCCGAAGAGCGCGGTGGACACCAGGTCGGCGAGCGGATCGCCCCAGAAGGACCGTTCGCCGTCGAGGATTCCGGTGATCTCCAGGCGCCCCTCCCGCTCGGCGAGCAGGATGTTGCCCTCCCACAGGTCGAAGTGGACCAGCGAGGGGGTCTTCACCTGGTCGAGGAGCCGGCCCCGGGCGCGGACGAGGCCGAGCACCTCGTCGGGGTCGACGGGCAGCGGGGCCCGGTACCGGCGGGCGTCCGCGCAGACGTCGGCCAGCATGGCCTCGAAGGCGGTCCGCCAGCTCCCGGCGGCCCCGGCCGGCGGATCCGCGTACGGGTAACCGAACGAGGAACCCCGTACCCGGTGGAGTCCGCGGACGAGGCGCCCGAGGCCGGCGCGCAGCCGGGCCTGGTCCTCGGCGCCGATCCCGGGGCGCAGCCGCGCCCAGGGTTCGCCCTCCAGGCGGGTCATCAGGAGGTGGTCGCCGTCGATCGCGGTCCGGTCGGAGCCGGTCGCCAGGACCCGGGGCACCGGAAGGCCGGGGACCGCGGAGGCGCGCCGGTAGAACTCCGCTTCGGTGCGCATCAGGGCGTGCTCGTAGGTCATGAGGGGGGTGCCCGCGGGCGGCCCGACCTTGAGCACGGCCGACTCCCTTCCCGCGCCCCGGTCCAGGGTGAGCAGGTGGACGGAGTTGAAGGTGCCGCCCGCCAGTTCCCGGCTGCCGGTCACCCTGGTGTCCGGCCCGCGCGCGTGCGCGATCGCGCGCGCGATCTGCTCGTGGGTCAGTGTCCGCTTCATCGCGCGCGTCCTCCGGTCGGTGAGCCGTCCGGTCGGTGAACCGTCCGAGAGGAGAGCGCTCTCCCAGGGCGGGAACCTAGCGGGCGGTCACGGCCGGGGTCAAGGAACGGCGGCGGTCAACTCCCCTGCGAGGAGACCGCGTTTCCCCGGCCGGGGTACCGCGCGTCCCCGGTGAGGGCGCCGGGGACCCGATTCCGTCCGATGTTGTGCAGAGCAGTTCCCTAGCGGGGTGCCCTGGGCTAGCTTCTGACCTCAACTCCCCCACCCCCCTCCCACTCCCCAATCCCAGCTCCGGGCGGATCGCTATGAGTCGTTCCATCGCGCTGCGCGATGTCAGCAAGAGATACGGGCGCAACTCCCTTGCCGTGGAGCGCGTCTCCCTCACCGTCGAGCCGGGCGAGTTCCTGGTTCTGCTGGGCCCTTCGGGCTGCGGCAAGTCCACCGTGCTGCGGATGATCGCGGGACTGGAGGACATCACCGAGGGCGCGCTGTTCCTCGACGGGGAGTACGCCAACCACATGCCGCCGAGCCAACGGGACATCGCGATGGTGTTCCAGAGCTTCGCGCTGTACCCGAACATGACGGGCCGCGCCAACATCGGTTTCCCGCTGAAACTGCGCGACCCCCGCGGGGACCACGAACCGCAGGTGGAGGCCACGGCCCGGATGCTCGGCATCGAGGACCTCCTCGACCGCTTCCCCGGACAGCTCTCCGGCGGCGAGCGGCAGCGGGTGGCGATGGGCCGGGCCATCTCCCGGCGGCCGTCGGTATTCCTGATGGACGAGCCGCTCTCCAGCCTGGACTCGAAGCTGCGCGGCCATCTCAGGGCCGAAATCGCCCGCATGACAGCCGAGTTGGGGGTCACCACGGTCTACGTCACGCACGACCAGTCCGAGGCCATGTCCCTCGGTGACCGTGTGGCGGTCATGCGGGGCGGCGTCCTCCAGCAGGTCAGCTCGCCTCGGGACACCTACGCCGTGCCGGCGAACGTGTTCGTCGCGGCCTTCATCGGGACCCCGCGCATCAGCCTGCTCCAGGCCGTCGTCCACGCGCCGCTGGACGCGGGCATGTGGATCGATCTGGGCCGGCAACGGCTCGCCCTTCCCCAACCCCTCAGCGTCGACCACCAGTTGCTCCGGATCCAGCAGGGCCGTCCGGTCATCGTCGGTCTGCGCTCGGAGGCGGTCCGGATCGCCCCGCCGAGCCAGGCGCGGCCGGGCGAGGTGGCGATGACCGGCATCGTCGAGCACGTCGAGTACCAGGGCCACGAGGCGCTGGTCCACGTGGACACCGGCTCGCGCCCCGCCGTGGTGGCGGAGCTGGAGTCGGCCCGGCACCCGGCGGCCGCCCCCGGGCGCAGCCTCAGGCGGCAGCGCAGCGGCCTGGGCCGGCTCAGGGACCGGGCCGCGGACCGGCTGTCCGGGTCGGTGGACCGGCGCTCCGGGTCGGTGGCGGTCCTGGACGCCCCGCCGGAATCCCCCCGCGGCGGCGGCGCGGGCCCGGCTCCGGAACGGCTGGGGGCGGTGCGCAGCGACCTCGTGGTGCGTACGGGACCGCACGTCCGGGTCCGGGTCGGGGCCCAGATCCCGCTGCTGGTCGATCTCGCGCAGCTGTACGTCTTCGACCACGCGGGCCGCCGGGTGTCCCCGGCCGGGGACGGGATCGCCCCGCTGGAGCGGTAGCGCGGGGGTACGGGTCGGCCCACCGCGCGGGCTGCGGGGTGGGCCGGGGCTGGACCGGGGGCTCGGCCGGGGCTCGGCCGGGGCTCAGTGGGCCGCCCGCTCCTGCAGCGTGGTGCGCCAAGCCGGGAGCGGCTCCTCGCGTTCGGGCTCCGTGCGGTGTCCGCCGCGGGCGAAGAAGTCGGCGAGGGGCAGGATTCCCGCGCCGACGGTGACGGCGTCGGGGCCGAAGGTGCCCAGGTCGATGCGGACGTTGGCCGCCGGGTACGACAGGGCGTAGGAGGTGGCGTAGGACCGCACGGAGTCCAGGAAGCGGGTGCCGAGCTGCAGGCCGGCCCAGCCGCCGACGAGGATGCGTTCGGGCTGGAAGAGGTTGATCAGGTCGGCGAATCCTGCGCCGAGGTACTCGGCGGTCTCCTCCAGGACGGCCAGGGCGGTCGCGTCGGCCAGGGGAACGGCGCCGCCGGGGCCCGGTTCGGCGCTCTGCTCGGAGCCCTGCCCAGGGCCCGACTCGGCGCCCTGCCCAGCGCCCTGCCCACCGCCCTCCCCGGGGTACGCCGCGGCGAGCATCGCGGTCAGGGCCGTCTCCTCGTCGGCGTCGGCGGGCGGCCGTCCGCCCGCCTCGGCCCAGCGTTCCAGGAGGGCCTCGGCCCCCGCGTACGCCTCCAGGCAGCCCTGCGCTCCGCAGCGGCAGCGGCGCCCGCGGACGCGCACGGTCAGGTGGCCCCACTCGATGGCGCGGCCGGTCCGGGTGTCGTCGCTGACCACGCAGGCGCCGACGCCGGAGCCGAAGAGCACGACGACGGCGTTGTGCGCCCCGCGTCCGGCGCCGAACCACATCTCGGCCTGGCCGAGGGTCTTGGCCCCGTTGTCGATGTAGTACGGGACGGTTTCGGGCAGCAGGTGGGAATCGCGCAGCATGCGCTCCAGGGGGACCGCGTCCCAGCCGATGGTCTGGCCGTGGACGACGGCGCCGTCCGCGGTCCGGGCGACGATGCCGGGGACGCCGATGCCGACGCCGAGGAGCCGCTCGGGGGCGATGCCGGCCCGGTGCAGTACCTCGGCGATGCCCTCGCGCAGGTGCTGCACGACGACGGTGACCTCATAGCGGTCGATGCGGCGGGGTCCCGCCGCCTCCAGGGGCCGTTCCACGCGGGCGAGTTCGGTCAGGGTCAGGTCGAAGAGCTCGATGCGGATACGGGTCTCGCCGACGTCCACGCCGATCATGTAGCCGCTCGTCGGGCTGACGCGGAGCAGGGTCCGCGGGCGCCCGCCGGCCGACTCCACGCTGCCGGCCTCCTCCACCAGGCCGTCGGCGACGAGCTCCGCGACCACGTTGCTGATCGATCCGGAGCTCAGCCCCGTGGCGGGACCCAGCGAGAAGCGGCTCAGGGGGCCGTCGAAATACAACCGTTGCAAAACAGCGGTCCGGTTCTCGCGCCGCAGGTCACGCACTGTTCTGCCGCTACGTACTCGCACTCTGTCCCCTGTCATCGATGCCCGTACCTGCAAGATACCTGCGTGAACGCTCTTGACGAGTCCTTCGCTTGAGGTTTAACTCACATCCTAAATTAAGCCATGTGGTTTTGGGGGCGAACCGCGGAACGTCCGCCCCCCACCCCGCAGTCGGCATCCCGTTCCTTCCTGAAAGGCCCATGGAGCCATGCGCAGAATCAGAGTCGCAGCGGTCGGCGCCGTCACCCTCTCCCTCGTCCTCGGGGCGGCCGCCTGTGGTGGCGGTGGCTCCACCAACGGGAGCGGGTCCAACGAGCAGCCGAAGACGCTGACCTACTGGGCCTCCAACCAGGGATCGAGCCTGGAGGTCGACAAGCAGGTCCTCCAGCCCGAGCTCGACAAGTTCGAGAAGCAGACGGGCATCAAGGTCAAGCTCGAGGTCGTGCCGTGGGGCGACCTGCTCAACCGCATCCTGACCGCGACCACCTCCGGCCAGGGCCCCGACGTCCTGAACATCGGCAACACCTGGAGCGCCTCGCTGCAGGCCAGCGGCGCGCTGCTGCCGTGGGACGCCAAGAACTTCGAGAAGATCGGCGGCAAGGACCGGTTCGTGGAGTCGGCGCTCGGCTCCACCGGCGTCCAGGGCCAGGACCCGGCGGCCGTCCCGCTGTACTCCATGGCCTACGCGCTCTACTACAACAAGAAGGCGTTCGCCGACGCGGGCGTCACCAAGCCGCCGACCACCTGGGACGAGCTGGTCGCCACCGGCAAGCAGCTGACCAAGGACGGCAAGGCCGGGCTCGGCGTCGAGGGCTCCAACCTGTCGAACAACATCCACCAGGTCTTCGTCCTCGGCAAGCAGCACGGCGCGGACTTCTTCACCGCGGACGGCAAGGCCGACTTCACCTCCGACGGCGCGGTCAAGGCCGTGAAGCAGTACGTCGACCTGATGGCCGACGCGCAGATCGTCGCCAAGGGCAACGCCGAGTACTCCCAGAACCAGTCGCTGAGCGACTTCGCCAAGGGCAAGACCGCCATGGTGCTGTGGCAGACCGCGTCGGCCACCTTCGCCGCGCAGGGCATGAAGGAGGACGAGTGGGGCGTGGTCCCCGCCCCCGTGCAGTCCGGTGCGCCGGGGACGGGCACCTCCACCAACTCCATGGTGGCCGGCATCAACATGGCCGTCTTCAAGAACACCAAGAACATCGACGGCGCCACGAAGTTCGTGAACTTCATGACCGGTGACGAGGAGCAGAAGATCCTCAACAAGACCTACGGCTCCATCCCGCCGGTGAAGTCCGCGCAGACCGACCCCGCCTTCAACACCCCCGGCCTGTCCGTCCTGCGCGACACGCTCGCCAAGAGCGCCTCCGCCCTCCCGCAGGTCCCCGAGGAGTCGCAGTTCGAGACGGTGGTGGGCACCGCGGTCAAGGAGCTCTTCGCCGACGCGGCGGCCGGCCGTCCGGTGACGCTGGAGTCGGTCAAGGCCAAGCTCGAGAAGGCCCAGCAGCAGATGCCCAAGAAGTAGGGCACGGACACCTCATGACGACCACCGCACCCCCTCGTACGGGCAAGCGGACGGTACGGAAGAACCACCCCGGAGCGGCGCCTCGCACCCGCCGCTCCGGGCGGCTCCGCCGCATCTCCCTGCCGTACCTGCTGCTGCTCCCCGCACTCGTCCTCGAACTCCTGGTCCACCTGATCCCGATGGTCATCGGCATCGTGGTCAGCTTCAAGGAGCTCACCCAGTTCTACCTCCGCGACTGGGGCAGCGCGCCCTGGTCCGGCCTCGACAACTACTCGCTGACCGTCGACTTCGACGCACCGGTCGGCCAGGCGCTGCTGAGCTCCTTCTTCACCACGTGCCTGTTCACCTT
The DNA here is from genome assembly GCF_042722885.1 of Streptomyces sp. NPDC058401. Classification (NCBI taxonomy): domain Bacteria; kingdom Bacillati; phylum Actinomycetota; class Actinomycetes; order Kitasatosporales; family Streptomycetaceae; genus Streptomyces; species Streptomyces sp. NPDC058401. The sequence goes on along the minus strand of NZ_JBHXKA010000041.1, from coordinate 30,246 downwards.
CTTCTCGGTGGGCCTGTGCTGGCTGATCGGCACGGCCGCCGCGATCTTCATGCAGGAGACGTTCAAGGGCCGGGGCATCCTGCGCACCATCTTCCTGGTGCCGTACGCCCTGCCCGTCTACGCCGCCGTCATCACCTGGGCCTTCATGTTCCAGCGCGACAACGGCCTGGTGAACCACGTCATCCACGACCAGCTCGGACTCACCGACAGCCCGCCGTTCTGGCTCATCGGCGACAACGCCTTCGTCACGCTGCTGGTCGTCTCCGTCTGGAAGGGCTGGCCGTTCGCCTTCCTCATCATGATGGCCGGCCTGCAGAACATCCCCCGCGAGATCTACGAGGCCGCGGCCCTGGACGGAGCGGGCGTCTGGCAGCAGATCCGCCGCATCACGCTCCCCTCGCTGCGCCCGGTCAACCAGGTCCTGATCCTGGTGCTGTTCCTGTGGACGTTCAACGACTTCAACACGCCGTTCGTCCTGTTCGGCAAGTCGGCACCGGCCTCGGCCGACCTCATCTCCATCCACATCTACCAGTCCTCGTTCCAGACCTGGAACTTCGGCACCGGCTCCGCGATGTCCGTCCTGCTGCTGCTGTTCCTGCTCGTGGTGACCGGCCTCTACCTCCTGCTCACCTCCCGAGGAAGGAGCGCCACCGATGCCTAGGCACACTCAGGCGGTTGCTTCCCGGTCGCCCATGGCGCCCCCCAAGTCGTTCCTCCTGAGCCGGCTGGTCTTCCTGACGCTGCTCACCGGCTTCGTCCTGCTGCCGGTGTACGTCATGGTCTCCAGCTCGCTCAAACCGCTCCAGGACGTGTCGGGGAAGTTCCAGTGGATCCCCTCGGGCCTGACCGTCCAGCCGTACTTCGACATCTGGAAGACCGTCCCCCTCGGCGACTACTTCATGAACTCGCTGATCGTGGCCGGTTCGGCGACCGTCCTCTCCGTCATCATCGCGATCTTCGCGGCCTACGCCGTCAGCCGCTACTCCTTCCGCGGCAAGCGGGTCTTCACCGTCACCGTGCTGTCGACGCAGATGTTCCCCGGCATCCTCTTCCTGCTGCCGCTGTTCCTCATCTACGTCAACATCGGCAACGCCACCGGGATCGCGCTGTTCGGCTCGCGCGCCGGGCTGATCCTCACCTACCTGACGTTCTCGCTGCCGTTCTCGATCTGGATGCTGATCGGCTACTTCGACTCGGTCCCCAGGGACCTCGACGAGGCCGCCAAGGTCGACGGCTGCGGTCCGCTCGGCGCCCTCTTCCGCGTCATCGTGCCGGCCGCGATCCCCGGCATCGTCGCCGTCGCCGTCTACGCCTTCATGACGGCCTGGGGCGAGGTCCTGTTCGCCTCCGTGATGACCAACGACGCGACCCGCACCCTCGCGGTGGGCCTGCAGGGCTACTCGACGCAGAACGACGTGTACTGGAACCAGGTCATGGCCGCCTCCCTCGTCGTGAGCCTGCCCGTCGTCGGCGGCTTCCTCCTCCTCCAGCGCTACCTCGTGACCGGGCTGACCGCCGGCGCGGTCAAGTAGCCCCTCTTCCCACGCTCTTCGAAAGGTTTGCTGTGTCGGATTCCATTGACCTCGGCGCCTTCCCCCAGGACTTCGCCTGGGGCACGGCCACTTCCGCGTACCAGATCGAGGGAGCCGTCAAGGAGGACGGCCGCGGGCCGTCCATCTGGGACGCCTTCTCCCACACCCCCGGCAAGATCGACAACGGTGACACCGGCGACGAGGCCTGCGACCACTACCACCGCTGGCCGCAGGACATCGAGCTCATGAAGCAGCTGGGCACCGACGCCTACCGCATGTCGATCGCCTGGCCGCGCATCGTCCCCGACGGCTCCGGAGCGGTCAACGCCCGCGGCCTCGACTTCTACGACAAGGTGGTCGACGGGCTCCTGGAGGCCGGCATCACCCCCTCGGTGACCCTCTACCACTGGGACCTCCCCCAGGCCCTGCAGGACCGCGGCGGCTGGACCGTCCGCGAGACCGCCGAACACCTGGCCACCTACACCACCGCCGTCGCGGAGCGCCTCGGCGACCGCGTCACCCAGTGGGCCACCCTCAACGAACCGCTCTGCTCGGGCTGGATCGGCCACCTGGAAGGCCGCATGGCCCCCGGCCTGACCGACCTGACCGCAGCCGTACGCGCCTCCTACCACCTGCTGCTGGGCCACGGCCTGGCCGCCCAGGCCCTGCGTGCCGCAGCACCCGGCGCGCAGATCGGCCTCGTCACCAACCACTCCACGGTGGTGCCCGCCTCGGACGACCCGGAGGACATCGCCGCCGCCGTCCGCATGGACGGACACACCAACCGCTGGTGGCTCGACCCGGTCTACGGACGCGGCTTCCCCACCGACATGCGGGAGCTGTACGGCGTGGAGCTGCCCGAGCGCCCCGGCGACCTGGAGACCATCGCCGCGCCCCTCGACTGGCACGGCCTGAACTACTACTTCCCCGCCACCGTCACCAACGACGCCTCCGGCCCGGTCCCCTTCGCCCGCGAGGTCCGCCTCCCGGACGTGCCGCGCACCGGCCTGGACTGGCAGATCGACGCCAACGGCATCGAATCCCTGCTGCTGCGCCTGACCAACGACTACGGCGTGCGGAAGCTCTACGTCACCGAGAACGGCTCCGCCTTCCCCGACACCGTCGCCCCCGACGGCACGGTCGACGACCCCGGGCGCACCGCCTACCTCGAACAGCACCTGGCTGCCTGCGCCCGCGCCGTCCGCCAGGGCGCCCCGCTCGCCGGCTACTACGCCTGGTCCCTGCTGGACAACTTCGAGTGGGCCTACGGCTACGACAAGCGCTTCGGCCTCGTCCACGTCGACTACGCGACCCAGCAGCGCACCATGAAGACCAGCGGCCACCGCTACGCGGACATCGTCCGCAGCCACCGCGGACTCTCCGCATAGGTCCGGCGGCTCCCCGCGGTCCCGGCCGCGCTCCTTCCCCCTGTCATATGCCTACCGGCCGGCACGTTCCGGTGCCTATGGTGTGGCTCCGGACCATCCCGGGCCCAGCGCCCTCCCGGCTCCCCACGGGAGGGCTGCGGCGCGTCCGCGCGGGGCCGCGTACCGGTGCCGTTTCCTCGGCGGCACGACGAGCCCGGGTCGCGTGCCGATGAGTTTTCCGTGCCGCGCCGGTCTCTGCGCGTGAGACCGACTCACGAGAGGCTGGCGCCATGCGAAAACTGATCTACGGCATGAACCTGACCCTGGACGGCTACATCGCCGCGCCCGGCGACGACATCGGCTGGGGCGTGCCGAGCGAGGAGCTGTTCCAGTTCTGGTCCGACCAGCTAAAGGCGACCGAGCTGACGCTGTACGGGCGCAAGCTGTGGCAGACCATGAGCTCGCACTGGCCGACCGGTGACCAGCGGCCCGAAGCCACCCCGGCGGAGATCGAGTTCGCGCGCCGCTGGCGGGACATGTCCAAGGTGGTGTTCTCCTCGACGGTCCACGAGGTCGACTGGAACACCCGCCTGGTCACCGGCGACGCGGTCGCCGAGATCACCCGGCTCAAGGCCGAGGACGGCGGCCCCATGGACATCGGCGGCGCGACGCTCGCCGGGGCGGCCGTGCGGGCCGGGCTGGTCGACGAGTACGTGCTGGCCACCGTGCCGGTCCTGGTGGGCGGCGGCACGCCGTTCTTCACCGCGCTGGACAACCGGGTGCACCTCAACCTGGTGGAGACGCGGACGCTTCCCGGCGGCGTGATCCTGACCAGGTACGAGACGAGGCGCTGAGCACCCGCCCCGGGTGACCCGGGCCACCGCCCGAACCACCCGCACGAGCAAGGCCCCTGAGCCGCCGTACGCACACGCGCCGACCGCGCACACGTACGGCGGCTCGGTCGTGCCGCACGCGGCCCACGAAGCCCACCCCTCCCCACCTCTGCACTTAATGAAAGACGAAAGAAAAGGCGTCAAGTTCCTTGACCAGTCGATCGCGTTACGGGCAAGGTCTGGAGAGCGCTCTCCCGTTTCAGGTTCGTTAAAGGAGCACCAATGCCTACTGGCATACCTGTCGATGCGTTGCCCCGCGGACGACGTCCTGCTTCCACCCGGAAGGGGATCGCCGGGGCGGTCACGACCGCCCTCTTCGGCAGCCTGCTCGCCCTGACACCCGCGGCCCCCGCCGCCTCCGCCGAGGCCGCGCCGGTCTCCCAGGGCAAGACGGTGACGGCCTCCAGCCAGGAGCACTACGGCACCCCGGCGACGTACGCCGTGGACGGCGACAACGGCTCCCGGTGGTCCAGCGCCGCCTCCGACGCCCAGTGGCTGCAGGTGGACCTCGGCACCTCGACCGCGCTCGGCAAGGTCGTTCTGCGCTGGGAGGCCGCCTACGCCAAGGCCTACCGGATCGAGCTGTCGACCGACGGCGCCAACTGGACCACGGCCTATTCCACGGCCACCGGCGCCGGCGGCACCGAAACCGTCAGCATCACCGGGACCGCCCGCTACGTCCGCATGCAGGGCGTCGCCCGGGCCACCGGCTACGGCTACTCGCTCTGGGAGTTCCAGGTGTTCGGCGCCGACGGCGGCAGCACCGGCCCGGTCCTGCCGGGCGGCGGCGACCTGGGCCCGAACGTACACATCGTGGACCCGTCCACGCCGGGCATCCAGGCCAAGCTGGACCAGGTCTTCCAGGAGCAGGAGTCGGCGCAGTTCGGCAGCGGCCGGCACGCCTTCCTCCTCAAGCCCGGTACGTACAACAACATCAACGCCCAGATCGGCTTCTACACCCAGATCGCCGGCCTCGGCCTGCGCCCGGACGACACCACCATCAACGGTGACGTAACGGTCGACGCGGGCTGGTTCAACGGCAACGCGACCCAGAACTTCTGGCGCGGTGCGGAGGGCCTGACCGTGAATCCGGTCAGCGGCACCAACCGGTGGGCGGTCTCGCAGGCGTCCTCCTTCCGCCGCATGCACGTCAAGGGCGCGCTCAACCTGGCGCCGAACGGCTACGGCTGGGCCAGCGGCGGCTACATCGCCGACTCCAAGGTCGACGGCCAGGTCGGCAACTACTCGCAGCAGCAGTGGTACACCCGCGACAGCACCATCGGCGGCTGGTCCAACAGCGTGTGGAACCAGACCTTCTCCGGCGTCGAGGGCGCTCCGGCCACCGGATTCCCGGAGCCCCGCTACACCACGCTCGACACCACCCCCGTCTCCCGCGAGAAGCCCTACCTCTACCTCGACGGCAGCGAGTACAAGGTCTTCGCGCCGGCCAAGCGCACCAACGCCCGCGGCACCACCTGGGCCAACGGCACCCCGCAGGGTGATTCCGTCCCGCTCGGCCAGTTCTACGTGGTCAAGCCCGGCACCACCGCCGCCACGATCAACCAGGCGCTGGCCCAGGGCCTGAACCTGCTGTTCACGCCCGGCGTCTACCACGTCGACCAGACCATCAACGTGAACCGCGCGAACACCATCGTGCTCGGCCTCGGCCTCGCCACGATCATCCCCGACAACGGTGTCACCGCGATGAAGGTCGCCGACGTCGACGGCGTCCGCCTCGCCGGCTTCCTCATCGACGCCGGACCGGTCAACTCGCCGACCCTGCTGGAGCTCGGACCGCAGAACTCCTCCGCCGACCACGCCGCCAACCCCACCACCGTGCAGGACGTGTACATCCGCGTCGGCGGGGCGGGCGCCGGCAAGGCGACCACCAGCGTGGTCGTCAACAGCGACGACACCATCGTCGACCACACCTGGGTGTGGCGCGCCGACCACGGCGAGGGCGTGGGCTGGGAGACCAACCGCGCCGACTACGGGGTGCGGGTGAACGGTGACGACGTCCTGGCCACGGGCCTGTTCGTCGAGCACTTCAACAAGTACGACGTGGAGTGGTACGGCGAGCGCGGCAAGACGGTCTTCTACCAGAACGAGAAGGCCTACGACGCCCCCAACCAGGCCGCCATCCAGAACGGCGCCACCAAGGGCTACGCCGCCTACCGGGTGGACGACTCGGTGACCACCCACGAGGCGTGGGGCCTGGGCAGCTACTGCAACTACAACGTGGACCCGAACATCCGCCAGGACCACGGCTTCAAGGCCCCCGTCAAGCCGGGCGTCAAGTTCCACAGCCTCCTGACGGTGTCGCTCGGCGGCAACGGCCACTACGAGCACGTCATCAACGACACCGGAGCGTCCACGGTCCCGGCCGGCACCTCGACGGTTCCCTCGACAGTGGTCTCGTTCCCCTAATCCCCGCCCGTTCCCCTAATCCCCGCCCCCCGCTCGGCCTCCCCCACCGGTTCCGCCGCCCGCCCGGCGGAACCGGCCCCCGACACCCCGGGCCCGGTTTCCGCCCTGCCGCCGCGGCCCGGGGGCACCACCGCCCGACCGTCTCCGCCGACCCGCCGCAGACGCGCCCGACTCCCCTGGGCCGGGTGAACCGATCTCCGCGCCCCGGCCCAGGGGCTTTCCCCCGCAATTGACACCAGGAGCCGCAATGTTCCCCCCTCCCTCCACCAGAACCAGTCCCCGCCGCACCCGCGGCGCGGCCGCCCTCGTCACCCTCGGCGCGCTCTTCGCGTCCTCGCTCACCCTGGCCGGCGCCCCCACCGCGGTCGCGGCGGAAACCCTGCTCTCCCAGGGCAAGCCGGCCACCGCCTCCTCCCAGGAGGGCGAGGGCTACTCCGCGGCCGCCGCGTTCGACGGGAACCTCACCGGCACCCGCTGGGCCAGCCAGTGGCGCGACGCCGAATGGATCCAGGTCGACCTCGGCGCGAGCCGCAACCTCAGCCGGGTCGTCCTCACGTGGGAGGGCGCCTTCGGCAAGAACTACGACATCCAGGTCTCGGACGACGGGACGAACTGGCGCACCGCCAAATCCGTCACCGGCAGCGACGGCGGCACCGACGAGATCACCATCTCGGGCAGCGGCCGCTACGTACGGATGAACGGCCTGGTCCGCTCCGGCGGTTACGGCTACTCCCTGTGGGAGTTCCAGGTCTACGGCAGCACCACGACGGAACCCCCGGCCCAGGGCGCCGTGCGCGTGGCCGGCTCCCAGGGCAACTGGCAGCTGACCGTCGGCGGGCAGCCGTACACGGTCAAGGGCCTCACCTGGGGCCCGTCCTTCGCGGACGCCCCGAAGTACATGCCCGACGTGAAGTCCATGGGCGTCAACACCATCCGCACCTGGGGCACGGACGCGTCGAGCAAGCCCCTGCTCGACACGGCCGCGGCGAACGGGATCCGGGTCATCAACGGCTTCTGGCTGCAGCCCGGCGGCGGCCCCGGCTCGGGCGGCTGCGTCAACTACGTGACCGACGCCGCGTACAAGAGCAACATGCTGACCGAGTTCGCGAAGTGGGTGGACACCTACAAGTCGCACCCGGCCACCCTCATGTGGAACGTGGGCAACGAGTCCGTCCTCGGCCTGCAGAACTGCTACGGCGGCACCGAACTGGAGGCGCAGCGCAACGCCTACACCACGTTCGTCAACGACGTGGCCAAGAAGATCCACAGCATCGACCCGGACCACCCGGTCACCTCGACCGACGCCTGGACGGGTGCGTGGCCGTACTACAAGCGCAACGCCCCGGACCTCGACCTGTACTCGATGAACTCCTACGGCAACATCTGCAAGGTGAAGCAGGACTGGGTGGACGGCGGCTACAACAAGCCCTACATCATCACCGAGACGGGCCCGGCCGGTGAGTGGGAGGTGCCGAACGACGCGAACGGCATCCCCGACCAGAAGACCGACGTCCAGACCGCCGAGGGGTACACCACCGCCTGGAACTGCATCACCGGACACCAGGGCGTGGCCCTGGGTGCCACGATGTTCCACTACGGCATCGAGCACGACTTCGGCGGCATCTGGTTCAACCTGCTGCCCGACGGCCTGCGGAGGCTCTCGTACTACGCGGTGAAGAAGGCGTACACCGGGTCCACCGCGGGCGACAACACCCCTCCGGTCGTCAGCAACATGGTCGTCGACAAGGCCTCCAATGCCCCGGCCGGCGGGGAGTTCACCGTCCGCGCCAACATCAGCGACCCGCAGAACGACCCCCTGACGTACAAGGTCTACCTCAGCGGCAACTACGCGAACGGCGACAAGCGCCTGGTCGAGGCGCAGTGGCGCGCCACGGGCAACGGGACCTTCGCGGTCACCGCTCCCGAGAAGCTCGGCGTCTGGAAGGTCTACATCCAGGCCGAGGACGGCCACGGCAACCTGGGCATCGAGACCAAGTCCGTCAAGGTCGTCGCCCCGCCCGTCAGCGGCACCAACATCGCCCTGAACAGGCCCACCACGGCTTCCTCCTCGCAGGCCTCTTACGGCGACTGCCCCTGCCCCGCCTCGAACGCCACCGACGGCAACACCACCACCCGCTGGGCCAGCGACTGGAGCGACCCCCAGTGGATCAGTGTCGACCTCGGGGCCTCCAAGGCGATCCGCACCCTGCAGCTGGTGTGGGACCCCGCGTACGCCAAGTCGTATGAGGTGCAGCTCTCCGACGACGGCACCAACTGGCGCACGGTCCAGACCACGACGACCGGCAACGGTGACATCGACACGATCAACCTCTCGGCGAACGCCCGCCACGTACGGCTGAACCTGACCGCCCGCGGCACCGCCTGGGGCTACTCCCTCCACGAGTTCGGCATCTACAGCTGACCCCGTGACAGCGCGGCAATGAACGCGGAGTACCGGCCGACCTGACCCGGCCGGCCCTCCGTACGGGCCCGGCCCGCCCCGTCCGAACAACGGGGAGGGCCGGGTCTTCTCCCATGGGTGAGGAGCGGATGACGTGAATGGGGTGGGGATGGGCGAGGACTTGCTGGATCGACTGCTGGAGAAGCTCGACCTGGTGCAGAAGGTGCGGCTGCTGTCCGGGGCCACGACCTGGCGCACGGCCGGCGAACAGGCCGTCAGCCTGAGGGAGATGGTGACCTCCGACGGCCCCGCAGGGGTGCGGGGAGAGGCCTGGGACGAGCGGCTCACCTCCGCGCTGCTGCCCTCGGCCTCGGCGATCGGCGCACTGTGGGACGAGGGACTGGTCGAGGAGCTGGGGGGCCTGCTCGCTTCGGAGGCGGTCCGCAAGGGCGTGGACGTCGTCCTCGCGCCGACGCTCAACCTGCACCGCACGCCCCTGGGCGGCCGGCACTTCGAGTGCTTCTCGGAGGATCCCGTGCTGACGGGCCGCACGGGCGCGGCGCTCGTCCGGGGCATCCAGGCCGCGGGGGTGGCGGCCACGGCCAAGCACTACGTGGCCAACGACTCCGAGACCGGCCGGATGCACGTGGACGTACGGGCCTCCGAGCGGGTGCTGAGGGAGGTGTACCTGGCCCCCTTCGAGGCCGCCGTCGAGGCCGGCGTATGGCTGGTGATGGCCGGCTACAACAGCGTGAACGGCGCGACCATGACCGCCAGTCCGCTGCTCGCCGAACCCCTCAAGGGCGACTGGGGCTTCGACGGGGTGGTGGTCTCCGACTGGGGCGCCCTGCGCTCCGCCGTGGAACCGGCACTCGCCGCCCTCGACCTGGCGATGCCGGGACCGCAGGGCCCGTGGGCGGAGTCCCTCGTCCGGGCCGTGGAGGACGGGCGCGTCCCCGAGCAGGCCGTCGACGAGAAGGTGCGGCGCCTGTTGCGGCTGGCCGGACGCGTGGGAGCGCTCGATGCGAACCGGCGCCCGCGCACCCCGGCGTTCGGGCCGGACGGCACCCGCACGCTGCTGCGTCGCACCGTGGCCTCCGGTTCCGTACTGCTGGGCAACCGCGCGGTGCTCCCGCTCGACCCGTCCTCACTGGCGAAGGTCGCCGTCATCGGCGTGTACGCCGACTCCCCGCGCCTCCAGGGCGGAGGCAGCGCGGGGGTCTTCCCCGCGCACACGGTCACTCCCCTCGACGGGATCCGGGCCCGGCTGGACGGGCTGGCCCGGGTCGTGCACGTACCGGGTCCGGGACTCGGCGTCCCCCCGGCACCGCTCGGGACCGGCTGGTGCAGCGATCCCCGATCCGGGGAGCCCGGTGTGCTGCTGCGCCTCCTGGACGGGGCGGGCCACGAGCTTCATGCCGAACACCGGCTGTCGGGGCGCCAGTTGGAGCCGCCGGTGGTGCCCGAGGCGCGGACGGTGGAGATCAGCGCGCTCGTACGGCCGCAGGCGGCGGGCGAATGGACCTTCGGCATCGCCGGCTTCGGCCGCATGACCCTCGCCCTCGACGGCCGGACCGTGCTGGACGGCGCGTTCCCGTGCACCACCGACGACCCGGCCGTCGTCCACGTGAACCCGCCCCTCCACACGGTGCGGGCGACCCTGGACACGACGCGGCCCGTGCTCCTGACGGCCACCCGCGAGCTGGTGCCCGGAGCCGGGCGCGCCACGGTCGTCGCGGCGGCCCCGCCGGAGCCCGGGACGGCGGCGGCGCTCGCCGAAGCGGTCCGGGCGGCCCGCGACGCGGACGCGGTGATCGTGGTCGTCGGCACCACCGAACACACCGAGACCGAGGGCCACGATCGCGGTGACCTGCGCCTCGGCGGTCACCAGGACGCGCTGGTCCGTGCCGTGGCCGCCGTCAACCGGCGCACCGTGGCCGTGGTCAACAGCGGCGGCCCCGTCGAACTGCCCTGGCGCGAGGAGGTGGGCGCGGTGCTGCTCACCTGGTTCCCCGGGCAGGAGGCGGGCACCGGGCTCGCCGACGTCCTGTTCGGGGACGCCGAGCCGGGCGGGCGCCTGCCCACCACCTGGGCGGCCGCGCTGACGGACGCGCCCGTCACCCACGTCCACCCGCTCGACGGCCGGCTCCCCTACGGCGAAGGCGTGCACATCGGGCACCGGGCCTGGCTCCTGACCGGCCGGCGGCCCGCCTACTGGTTCGGCCACGGCCTGGGCTACACCACCTGGGAGTACGGGACGGTCGACGCCCCGGCGGCCGTCGCGGAGGGCTCCTCCTTCACGGTCCGGGTGCGGCTGCGCAACACGGGTGACCGGCCCGGCCGCGAGGTCGTGCAGGTGTACCTCGCCCGTCCGCGGTCCGCCGTCGAGCGCCCGGTCCGCTGGTTCGCCGGCTATGCCGCGGTCCACGCGGAGGCCGGCGCCTCGGCGACGGCCGTCGTGGAGGTCCCGGCCCGCGCCCTGCGGCACTGGTCCGAAGCCGACCACTCCTGGCGCACGGAGCCCGGCACGTACGAACTCCTGGTGGGCCGCTCGGCGGGCGACCTGACGTGGAGCGGAACCGTGGACCTCCAGGACGGGGTGGGCTAGGTGGCTCCGGACGCGACTCCGCGCAGGGCGGCGGCGATGTCGGGGGGTGTGCCGGGTGCGGACCGGAAGATCTCGTGGGCGCGGGCGAGCGGCACCTTGAAGTACTCGTACGGGCCGGTGTCCCGCTCGACGAACATGTAGGAGGGGACGGCGCCCGCGGCCAGTTCCGCGCGCCACAGCGTGCTCCAGGTCCGCGGGTCGTCGTTGACGTGGGCGACCAGGGGTGCCTGGCAGTAGACCAGGGCGCCGGTGGACCGTATGCGGGCGACGGCCCTGCGGGCGAGGTCGGTCTCCAGCTCGCGGGGGTGGGTGAAGTGCATCATCAGGGCGAGGTTCCGCCCCGATGCGACGACGTCCTCGAAGAGCCGCAGCACCTCGTCCGCATCCGCGTCGGTGACGAAGCGCTGGGGCCAGTAGGCGACCGACTTGGTGCCGATGCGGACGGTGCGGACGCCGGGCACGCGCAGGATGGGGCCGAGGTGGCTGCGCAGCCGCTCCGTGGACATGATCATCGGGTCGCCGCCGGTGACGAGCACGTCGTCGACCTCGGGGTGGGCGAGGAGGTAGTCCACGAGGCCGCCGGGGTCCGGGGCGGCGAACCGCAGATCGGCGTCGCCCACGAACTGCGCCCAGCGGAAGCAGTAGGTGCAGTACGCGTGGCAGGTCTGTCCCTGGCCGGGGAAGTACAGGACGGTTTCGCGGTACTTGTGCTGGAGGCCGGGCACCGACGCGCCGTCCAGCGCGGGGACGTTGAGCTGCTTCTGGCCCGAGGGGTGCGGGTTGAGGGTGCCGCGGATCTGCTGGACCGCGAGCCGGAGTTCCTTGCGGGCGCCGGGATCGTCCAGGAGGGCCGCCAGCCGGCGCTCGTCCTCGGCCGGGAGCATCCCGCTCTGGGGGAAGACCATCTGGAAGACGGGGTCCTCCGGAACGTGCTCCCAGTCGATCAGGTGGGACAGCACGTACTCGTTCACGCGGAACGGCAGCACGGTGGCGAGGGCCTTGACGGACCGGGCGACAGGGCCGGGCAGGCCGAAGCGACTGCTCAGCTCATCCACGTGCCGGGCGCCGTAAGCCCGGAATCTTCCCGTGTCCAGCTCCGCGGAGGGCGTTGAGGACATGCGGGGGTCCTCCGGTTCCAGGGTGCCGACCCGACCAAGTTCCTTGATCGTAGGCCGGTCGGGCGGGTCGGAACCCCTGGGAATCAAGGTCGGCCGATAGGAGCCCGGCGTGGCCGAAACCACGCCGGGCCGCCGCCGGGTCTGCGAGGCCTTCGCCGTTCGGGCCGGCGCCCTGGAGCAGGCGCAGTCCCACCCGTGGCCTTGTCGCGGGCGATGAGGTCGGCGAATCCGTTGCCCGGTCTGCTGGGCCGTGCAGAAGACGAACATCGCCCGGATCATGAAGCGCCGCAGCCACGTGGACAACGTGGTGGCCGACCTGAACTACAACTGGTTGACCGTTGGCGGGTTTTGGGGTGGACACGAGGTGGATTCGGTTGCGCAGAACCCTGTGAAGACCAGGTGAAACTGGTGTAGACCTACGCCCAGCGGAGCGGAGAGGTGTGGGTCATGAGGGTGAAGTTTCGTCGGCTGAGAGCGCCCGGAGCCGGCTGTCTGGCGGTGGTGCTGCTGGCCGGCTGCGGCATGGAGTCCGATCCGGGCAGCGCCGAGGTGGTGCTGCGCATCGTGGCCGCCGACTACGGCGACAGCCCGGCCAACTCGTCCGAGCCCTACTGGAAGGAGCTGGCCTACGGCTTCGAGCACGCGCATCCCGGTGTGCGGGTGGAGGTGAGCGTCCTGTCCTGGAACGACGTGGACGCGAAGGTCGCCGAGATGGTCGCGGCCGGACACGCCCCCGACATCGCGCAGATAGGCGCCTACGCCGACTACGCGGCCGACGGGAAGCTGTACGCGGCCGACGAACTCCTGTCGGTGCGCACGGAGGCCGATCTGCTGACGCCGCTCGCGCAGGCGGGCAAGGTCCACGGCGATCAGTACGGTCTGCCGTTCGTGGCCTCGACCCGGCTGATGTTCTACAACGCGAAGCTACTGGAGGACGCGGGCGTCATCGCCAAGGGCGCGTCGTGGCAGCCCCGGAGCTGGGCCGACCTGACGGCGGCCGGCAGGAAGCTCAAGAGCGACGGGGTGCGCACGCCGATCGCGCTGCCGCTGGGGCCGGAGGAGGCCCAGGCCGAGTCGATGCAGTGGATGCTCGCCGGAGGTGGCGGCATCACGAACGACTCCGAGAGCTACGCCATCGACTCGTCCGCGAACGTGAAGACGTTCGAGTTCCTGCGGGACGGCCTGGTCGGCGCCGGCCTGACCGGGCCGGAGGAGCCGGGAAAGCTCGACCGTCAGAAGGCCTTCGACGCCTTCACCCGCGGGGAGGTCGGGATCCTCAACGGCCACCCCACTCTGGTGAAACAGGCGACCGCCAAGGGCGTCAGGTTCGGAATGGTCGCACTGCCCAGTGCGGACGCCTCGGAGCCGCAGGCGATGGGCGTCGCCGACTGGGTCATGGCCTTCAAGAACGGGCACCCGAAGGAATCCGGCCAGTTCCTCGACTACCTGTACGAGGAGAAGAACGTCACGGCCTTCACCTCGAAGTACGGCCTGCTGCCGGTGACCACGACCGGCTACCGGCGGATGCTCGGCTCCGACGATCCCGCTGCCGCACCGCTCAAGGTGTTCCTGCGCGCCCTGCCGTCCTCGCGGCTGTATCCGGTGGGCAAGAAGTCCTGGGCCGGGGTGAGCGTGGGCTTCAAGAAGAACATCGGCGCCGCCGTTCGGCCGGGTGCGCTGCCCGCGAAGGTCCTCGGAGACATCGCCATGGGCGCCAAGAAGGCGGACGGCTAGCGACCTGCGGTCACCCGCACGGTCCGAGAAGGGCGGTGGCCGGGCGGGGTGGTCAGCGGTGCCGGCCCGGATCCCGGTTCACGGCCGTGCGGCGCAGGTCGTCGTCGGCGAGGGGTTGCAGGGCGCCGCTGGTGTCCAGGCGGTAGAGCAGGACCAGCGGCGGTCCGACGAGCACGATCGCGATGACCGTGACCAGGAGCAGCCAGCGCAGTGTCGTCGGTGCTCCGGCCGCCTGGTCCACGGTCAGCGAGGTGGGGATGAGATAGGGCCGCTGGGCCAGCCCCCAGGCGATGACGACGAGGGCGACGCTCCCGACCGCGGTGATCCTCGCCCACCCCGTGGCCATGCGGTGGAGCAGCCCGGCGGTGGCCACGGCGCAGACGGCCGCCGCCAGGACGAAGGCGAGGCCGACTCCGCTGGTGAGGCCGTCGTAGACGTAGCGCGCGTCGTGGTGTGTGACGACGAGGCCGACGGCGGTCAGGACGGCGATGGCCCCGAGGGCGTACCAGGCGCGCAGCCGGAAGTAGTGGACGAGGTCGGGGGCGTCGAAGCGGCGGGCGTCGGCGGTGAGGAACACCGCCCCCAGGAAGGCGGTCGCGGCGACGGTGAGCAGGCCGCAGAGCACGGAGGTCCCGTTGGACCACGCGTCCGCGGACTCCTTCGCCCCCGGAGCGACCCGGCCCGTGGCCAGCCCGCCGACCACCGCCCCGAGGAAGAAGGGCACCAGGAGGGAGGAGACGGCGAAGGTGGTGCCGTAGATCCTGCGGTGTGCGAGGCGTGTCATGGGTTTGCGGAGGGCGAAGCCGGCACCGCGCAGGACGAGCCCCAGGGCCGCGAGCGCCAGGGGGAGCCACATGGCGGTGAAGAGCGTCTGGAACAGCACCGGAAAGCCCGTCCACATGAACACCAGGACGAAGATGAGCCAGACGTTGTTCGCCTCCCAGACGGGCTCCATGGCGTGGTCGATCAGCCACCGGGGCCGCTTGCCCCGTGCGCTGCCGCCCGCGAAGAGGTCCCAGAACCCGGCTCCGTAGTCCGTCCCGCCCGCACAGGCGTAGGCGGCGACCGCGCCCAGCAGCACCCAGGCCACGACGTCCTGGATCATCGCCCTCCTCCGTCACCGCGAGCGGAACCGTGATCGTGATCCGGTGCGGCCGCGACGGTCGCCCGGCGGGGCCCGTAGGGGGCGTCGCCTTCCGGAGTGCCGGCGGCCTGGGCATCGCCCTCTTGTTCGTCCGCGATCCGCCAGCGGGTGCGCATCTTGAGCAGGACGCCCAGGAAGGTGCCGAAGATCAGTACGTAGACCGTGATGACGACGGCGAGCATCGTCCACAGCGGCGCGGCCCGGGTGTCCGTGACGGCTTCGGACACCCGCATGTTCTCGTACACGATCCAGGGCTGACGCCCCACCTCGGTGGTGATCCAGCCGCATTCCACCGTCAGTAGGCAGGCCGCCCCCGCCACGGCGGCGCACCGGAAGAACCACGGGGAACTGGGCAGGTCGCGTCGTCGCCACCAGCACCAGCCGTACCAGAGCGCGAGCAGGAGGAGCGCGCTCCCGATCGACACCATGATGTCGAACGCCCAGTGGGCGATGGTGGCCTGGGTCGCCGTGGGGCGGTCGCTCGCGGGGACCGACGACAGGCCCGTCACCCGGGTGTCCGGGCTGAAACCGGCGAGGATCGAGTCCATTTGGGGGAACTTGAGTCCGCCGGAGACCGTTCCGTCCTCGTGCAGGCGTCCGAACAGGTACTCCGGCTGGTGGGTGCCGGTCTTCCAGACCAACTCGGTGGCGGCGAACTTCACCGGCTGCTCCTTGAACACCGAGCGGGCGATGGAGTCCCCGAGCACGAACTGCACGGGGGTGAGGATCGCGGCGACGGTGAACGGAACGGTGAAGCCGAGCCGGTGGTAGTGGTCACGCCGGCCTCGCAGCCAGCCCACCGCGTACACCCCGGCCACTACGTAGCCCGCCGTGAGGACGACACCCGCCACGAAGTGCCAGTACTCGGGGCCGAAGATCGGCGTGAAGATCGCCCTGCGGACGTCGATGTTCACGGGGTTGCCGCCTGCGTCGAGCGAGAAGCCGCGCGGCGTGTTCATCCAGGAGTTCGCGGCGATGATGCCGAACGCGCCCAGCAGTGCCGTCAGCGGCAGGGGCAGAGCCAGCCAGAAGTGCGTCCACGGCTTCAGTTTCCGCCAGCCGTAGAGGTAGATGGCGATGAGGATCGCCTCCAGGAAGAACGCCCACGCCTCGACCCCGAACCCGAGGCCGAAGACATCGCCCCAGCGGCCCATGAGGCCCGGCCAGAGCAGGCCGAACTCGAAGGAGAGCACGGTCCCGGTGACGATGCCGATGGCGAACTGCACGGCCATGACCGCCGACCAGCGCCGCGCGAGCAGCAGGGCGACCGGATCGCTCTTGCGCAACCCGCGGTAGTGCATCAGCAGGGTGATGGCGGGAAGAGCCACGCCGAAGGGAACGAGCAGGATGTGGGAGGCCAGGGTGAAGGCCATGAGCTGGCGGGCGGGGAGCAGTTGCGGAGGGGGGTCCGCCAGGATCGCGATCGCGCTGTTCATCGCCACCACGAGAGCACCACCGAATTGCCGTGGCCCGGTGGCACGACTGCCACTGACCCAATGGGGTGCTCTCCCGAACCGAACGGCTCAACTGGGGCGCGGCCTCCCGGTGGCGGCGGAGGCCGAGTCCTCGGCGTAGTAGCGCTCCAGGAGCTCCCGCTCGGCGTCCCGGTGCGGGTACACGAAGAAGATCAGGATCGCGCCCAGGCCGATCGCGCCCAGGGCGATGGTGTACGCCCAGTCGTCGCCGTGGAGGAAGGACTGGCGTGCTGCCGCGACGATCTGGTCGGCGTACTGGGGGTGCTGCCGGGCGACCTGCCCGGCGGAGGCGAACGACTTCGTCAGCTCGCTCTGGACCTGGTCCGACACGTCCTTGCTCTCGCGGGAGGCGGCGATCGCCGCGCCGAAGGCCGAGGCGTAGCCGGCGGTGAGGAGCAGCCCCATGACGGACTGCATGACGGCCCCGCCGAGGTCCCGTTGCAGGTCGGCGGTGCCGGAGGCCATGCCGGCCCGCCGCACGGGCACCGATCCGGTCAGGGCGTGGGATGCGGGCGTCCCGGCGAGGCCGGCGCCGATACCGGTGAGCACGTAGGCGAGGCCGATGTGCCAGTAGCGGCTGTGCTCGCCCCAGAACAGCAGCATCCAGGCGAAGGCGAGGAAGAGGAACGCGTAGCCGATCAGCAGGGTCGTGCGGGCGCCACGCGTCTCGACCAGCTTCGCGGACCGTGGTGCCACGAGCACCATCATCACGACGAGGGGGAGGATGGCGGCGCCGGCTTCGACGGGTTTGTACCCCAGCACGTTCTGCAGGTACTGCTGGCTGATGAACGCCGATCCCATCATGGCGCCGTAGACGATGATTCCCGCGCATGCCGCGACCCAGAACGTGCGCCGTCCGGCGATGTGGAGGTCGTACAACGGGTTGGGGGCCCGGCGCTGACGCCGGAAGAACGCTGCTCCGGCGGCCAGGGCGATCACGACGAGGCCGACGACCAGTGCTCCCTGGTGGGGGACGGCGGCGAAATTGATCGCCAGTACCAGTCCCGCGATCAGGAGGACGGACAGGATGCCGCCGAGGTTGTCCACTGGTTCGGCCGACTCGTTGGCGTGTGCGGGGACGAACAGCAGGGCCATGACCAGCGCGACCACGGCGAGGGGCAGGGTGATCAGGAACACCGATCCCCAGTAGAAGCGTTCGAGCAGCGCGCCCGCGATCACCGGCCCGAGCATGGAGATGCCGCCGCCCAGGGCTGACCACAGTGCGATCGGCTTCGTCCGCCCGGGCCCCGCCCACAGGGCTGTGATCAGCGCCAGGGTGGTCGGGTAGGCCATGCCGGCCGAGAGCCCGCCGAGGATCCGGGCCAGCACCAGGACCGTGTCGTTCGGCGCCGACGCGGCGAGCAGACAGGCGGGGACGGACAGAACGGTGCCGAGGAGCAGCAGCAGCTTGCGTCCGTGACGGTCGCCGACCGCACCCAGGTAGAGGACCGATGCGGCGAGGCCGAGGGAGTACCCCACGGCGACCAGGTTCAGAGAGGTCTGGGAGGAATCGAACGCCTTCCCGATCGCGGGCAGCGCCACGTTGGCCACCGACAGGTTCAGGTTGGCCACTGCGGCAACGGTGATCAGGGACGCCAACACGAGCGACGCCCGCGCCGGGGCCTCACTCGGGACGTCGATACGGGGCGCGCCGCTTTTCGGCATGGAACCTCCGGGGCGGTGTCGGGCTCGGCGAGGGTCTTGCCTGATCTACCGTGCCGAACGCCGCCCCGTCGGGAGGACACGCCCACCGTCACCGACCCGGTCCGCCCGCCGCTGCGATCCGGGGGCTTCGGTCAGCTCGGCAGCCTGCCTGCCGGGCGGCGACCTGGGCGAGCAGCCCGGCTCGAACGGAGCGGGGCGGGAGCCCAGTGTTCCGAGCCGCTCGGGAAAGTCAGCGGAACGTCGGGATGATGTCGGAGCCGTACGCGTCGATGGTCGCTTCCCGGGCGTCGTGCATGTCGTAGACGGCGAACTGGTCGACTCCCAGATCCCGCAGGGCCCGCAGCTTCTCGATGTGGGCCTCGGCCGGGCCCAGCAGGCAGAAGCGGTCGACGATCTCGTCGGGGACGAAGTCGGCGGACGGGTTACCGGTGCGGCCGTGGTGGCTGTAGTCGTAGCCCTGCCGGGATTTGACGTACTCGGTGAGCTCCTCCGGGACCATCGAGGAGTGCTCGCCGTAACGGGAGACCAGGTCGGCGACGTGGTTGCCGACCATGCCGCCGAACCACCGGCACTGGTCGCGCGCGTGGGCGAGATCCTCGCTCACGTACGCCGGGGCGGCCACGCAGATGGTGATCGCGTCCGGGTCGCGGCCGGCCTCCACCGCGGCCTGCCGGACGGCTTTGATCATCCACTCGGTGAGGTAGGGGTCGGCTAGCTGGAGGATGAAGCCGTCCGCCTTCTGCCCGGCCAGGGCGAGGGCCTTGGGCCCGTACGCGGCCATCCAGACGGGCAGTCTTCCTTCCTTGATCCACGGGATCCGGATCGGATTGCCGTCCACGAGCGCTTCCCGGCCCTCCGCCAGGTCGCGGATCACCTCGATGGCGTCACCGAGCCGGGCGAGGGTGTTGGGGGCCCGGCCCGCAACCCGCATCGCCGAGTCCCCGCGCCCGATCCCGCACACCGTCCGGTTCCCGTACATGTCGTTGAGCGTCGCGAAGGTGGAGGCGGTTACCTCCCACGTCCGCGTTCCGGGGTTGGTGACCATCGGCCCGACGTGCAGCTTCTGCGTGTTGGCCAGGATCTGGCTGTAGATGACGAACGGCTCCTGCCACAGCACGGCGGAGTCGAAGGTCCAGCCGTAGCGGAAGCCGTTGCGCTCGGCGCGCTTCATGAGGCTGACGACCTGGGAGGCCGGCGGGTCGGTTTGCAGGACGAGGCCGAAGTCCATGCATGGCTCCTTGCTGCTGCGTGCGGGCTTGCGGCTTACAGGTACTGACAGGTGGAGCGGGGGATGAAGGCTCCGTGGCCGGCCCGGCCGGTGAACTCCCGCCGATCGATGACGAGTTCGCCCCGTGACAGGACCGTGTCGACGCGTCCGGTGATCCGCTTGCCCTCGTACGCCGAGTAGTCCACGTTCATGTGGTGCGTCTCGGCGGAGATGACCTGCTCGGCGTGCGGATCGTAGAGGACGATGTCGGCGTCGGAACCCGGCGCGATGGTGCCCTTCTGCGGGTAGAGGCCGAACATCCGGGCCGGGGTCGCGCAGGCGATCTCGATCCAGCGGCGGCGGCTGATGTGCCCGTCCAGGACGGCCTGGTGGAGGAGGTCCATGCGGTTCTCCACACCCGGCAGGCCATTGGGGATCTTGGAGAAGTCGCCCCGGCCCAGCTCCTTCTGACCCCGGAAGCAGAACGGACAGTGGTCGGTGGAGACCACCTGGAGGTCATTGGTCCGCAGCCCCCGCCACAGCGCCGCCTGGTGCTCGCGGGGGCGCAGCGGGGTGGAGCAGACGTACTTGGCGCCCTGGAAGTCGGGCTCTTCGAGGTTGTCGGTGGAGAGGAACAAGTACTGCGGACAGGTCTCGCCGAAGACGGGCAGGCCTTTGTCGCGGGCCGCCGCCAGTTCCGCGACCGCTTCCTCCGCCGAGACGTGCACGACGTACAGCGGGGAGCCCGCCACCCGGGCGAGCTGGATGGCGCGGTGGGTGGCCTCGGCTTCGAGGAGGACCTTGCGGACCTCGCCGTGGTGGCGCGGGTCCGTCTCCCCGCGGGCCAGGGCCTGTTCGACGAGCACGTCGATCGCGATGCCGTTCTCGGCGTGCATCATGATCAGCCCGCCGTTGCCCGAGGCCCGCTGCATCGCGCGCAGGATCTGCCCGTCGTCGCTGTAGAAGACCCCGGGATACGCCATGAACAGCTTGAAGGAGGTGACCCCCTCCCCCACCAGGTGGTCCATCTCCTTCAGGGTCC
Organism: Streptomyces sp. NPDC058401; assembly: GCF_042722885.1. Taxonomy (NCBI): domain Bacteria; kingdom Bacillati; phylum Actinomycetota; class Actinomycetes; order Kitasatosporales; family Streptomycetaceae; genus Streptomyces; species Streptomyces sp. NPDC058401. The sequence continues at coordinate 9,633 of NZ_JBHXKA010000041.1, read as the reverse complement.
GCTCGTTGACGTCCGAGAGGATCATGTGGAAGGCGTAGTCGACGGCGCACTGGCCGTCGGCCTTGGCGTACCAGGTGTCGAGGCCCTCGCGCAGGGCGTGGCCCGGGGTCTGGACCGCGAAGTCCACGATGGTGGTGGTGCCGCCCCAGGCGGCGGCCCGGGTGCCGGTCTCGAAGGTGTCGGAGGCGGCGGTGCCGCCGAAGGGCAGCTCCATGTGGGTGTGGGCGTCGACCCCGCCGGGGATGACGTACTTCCCGCTCGCGTCGATCGTCCGGTCGGCCGTCCACGTGCCGGCGGCCGCCGTGCCGTGTGCCGCGAGGGCGGCGACCCGGCCGTCCTCGATCAGCACGTCGGCGTGGAGCTCGTCGGACGCGGTGATGACGAGCCCGCCTCGGATGAGGGTGCGGATGCTGCTCATGTACGTCTCCCCCGGTGCTAGTTGAGACTTCTGAGGGCTTCGGCGAGGATTTCTGCGCCCTCTTCCGCCTCGGCGACGGTGAGGGAGAGCGGCGGCGCGATGCGCAGCACGCTGGTGTTGTAGCCGCCGCCCTTGCCGAGCAGCAGGCCGCCGGCGCGGGCGGCCTCCAGTACGGCGGCGGCCGCGTCCGGGTCGGCCTGGTCGGTGCCGGGTTTCGTCAGTTCGAGCCCGGCCATCAGGCCCCGGCCGCGTACCTCCCGTACGGCGGGCACGGTCGCGGCGATGGCCCGCAGCCGCTCCAGCAGCAGGCCGCCGACGCGGCGGGCGTTGCCCTGGAGGTCGTGTTCGAGGAGGTAGCCGAGGTTGGCCACGCCCGCCGCCATGGTGACGGGTGAACCTCCGAAGGTGGAGATGGAGTTGGAGTCGAGGCAGTTCATCACCTCGGCGCGGGCCACGACCCCGCCGATGGACATGCCGTTGCCGATGCCCTTGGCAAAGGTGACGATGTCCGGCGGGCCGTTCTGGGCGTGGGCCTGCCAGCCCCAGAAGTGCTCGCCGGTACGGCCCCAGCCGGTCTGCACCTCGTCGCTGATCCAGAGGATGCCGTGCCGGTCGAGGACCTCGCGGAAGGATCCGTAGAGCCCGTCGGGCGGCGAGGTGAACCCGCCGACGCCCTGCACCGGTTCGGCGATGAGCGCGGCGACCCCGCCGCGCGCCTGGCCGAGCACGTCCTCCAGGTCGGCGACGGCCGCGGCGGTGAAGGCGGTGTCGTCGAGGTGGGCGAAGGGGCCGCGGGTGCGGACCGCTCCGTGGACGTAGTACGTCTGGAGCGGCGAGAGGCTGGTCGGGGACCAGCCGCGGTTGCCGGTGATCGAGACGGTGGAGAAGGACCGGCCGTGGTAGCTGTTGCGCATCGCCAGGATCTGGTTGGAGCGGCGGTACGTCGTCGCGAGCAGCAGGGCGGTGTCGTTGGCCTCGGTGCCGGAGGTGGTGAAGAAGACCCGGGCGTCGGGGATGCCGGACAACGCCGCGACCCGCTCGGCCAGTTCGATCATCGGGCGGTTGAGGTACAGGGTGGAGGAGTGGATGATCCGCCCGGCCTGTTCGGCGACGGCCTTGGTGACCTCGGGCAGGGCGTGGGCGGTCATCGTGGTGAGGATGCCGCCGAAGAAGTCCAGGTAGCGGTTGCCGTCCGCGTCCCAGACGTGGCGGCCCTCCCCGTGGGTGAGTTCGAGGGGGCGGTCGTAGTAGAGCGCGAGCCAGTCGGGCAGGACGGAGCGGTGCCGGCTGTGCAGGGGGATCGGGTTGGTCACGGCTGTACGAGTCCTCCGTAGGCGTCGGGGCGGCGGTCGCGGTAGAAGGCCCACTGGTCGCGGACCTCCTTGATGAGGTCGAAGTCCAGGTCGCGGACGAGGAGTTCCTCCTCCTTGTCACTGGCGACCTCCCCGACGAACCGGCCGCGCGGGTCGACGAAGTAGCTGGTGCCGTAGAAGTCGTTGTCGCCGTACTCCTCCTGGCCGACGCGGTTGATCGCGGCGACGAAGTACTCGTTGGCGACGGCGGAGGCGGGCTGCTCCAGCTGCCACAGGTACCCGGACAGGCCGCGCGAGGTGGCCGAGGGGTTGTAGACCAACTGGGCGCCGTTCAGGCCGAGTTCGCGCCAGCCTTCCGGGAAGTGGCGGTCGTAGCAGATGTAGACGCCGATCCGGCCGACGGCGGTGTCGAAGACCGGGAAGCCGAGGTTGCCCGGGCGGAAGTAGTACTTCTCCCAGAAGCCCCTGACCTGGGGGATGTGGTGCTTGCGGTACTTGCCGAGGTAGCTGCCGTCGGCGTCGATGACCGCGGCGGTGTTGTAGTAGAAGCCCTCGGACTCCAGCTCGAAGACCGGTACGACGATCACCATGCCGGTCTCGCGGGCGAGGGCCTGCATCCGCTGGACGGTGGGGCCGCCGGGGACGGCCTCGGCCCAGCGGTAGTGCTCGGGTTCCTGGACCTGGCAGAAGTAGGGGGCGTTGAAGACTTCCTGGAAGCCGATGATCTGCGCACCCTGGGCGGCGGCCCGGCGGGCGTGCTCCTCGTGTTTGGCGATCATCGACTCGGTGTCTCCGGTCCAGGTGGCCTGGACGAGTGCGGCGCGGACGACTTGGGCCATGAGCTGCTCCTCGCGACGGGGTACGCCGGCTTCTACGCACGTAGAGGGTGTACGACGGCTGCGCGTAGGGAGTTGAAGGTAGGCCTCGGCCACGCCCGGGGCAAGACCGCGTTGCGCGGTTGGAGTAGTGGATCACCAAACGCAGGAGTTACGTCGCCACGTGATCGTTTCCGGTCAGGCGACGGGCAGATTCGCGACTCGAAGCGCGTGCAACAGGTCGCGGTGATGAGCCCCCGAGAGGGCTTCGGCGGCCCGGAGCAGCCGGGGCGCGAACCACCGGGGGTCCCGGCGGGCGAGCCGGGCCGACTCCTCGGCGGTGCGGACCCGGACGAACGCGGCGAGCAGGGCGTCGGCCTCCTCCGCATGGCCGGCCGCCGCGAGCACCAGGGCCGCCTCGGCGATCTCGGCGGCCGGGCGGGCGGCGCCCTGGCGCAGCAGGGCGTCGCGGTCGGCCGGTCCGAGCGCGGCGGCGGCCGCGGCGAACCGGGCGGGCGGCAGCGAGGCCGCCTCCCAGAGCAGGGTGGCCCAGTCCGCGGCCAGCCCGGCCCGCCCCAGCTCCTCCCCCAGCCGCACCAGCCGCTCGGCGGGCCCGGCGGCCGCCTCGCAGAGCAGCACGTGCGCCTCCCCACTCCGCCCCTGCCCGCGCAAGGCCACAAGCCCCTCCACAAACCCGACGAACCCCTGCGGACCGCCACCCCCACTGGCCTCGCCCCACTGCGCACCGCCGCGACTGCCATCGAGGGAGGCCGCACCGGACCACTCGGCACCGCTGCGGCGGGGGCCGCCGGAGGCTGCGTCGGACCACTCGGCACCGCCGCCGCGGGGGCCACCGGAGGCTGCGTCGGACCACTGCGGGGCCGCACCGTGGGGGCCGCCACCGGAGGTCCCGGCAGACCGCGGAGTGCCGGCGCCCCGGGGGCCACCCTCGGAGGCCTCGTCAGACCACTGCGGGGCCGCACCTCGGGGGCCGCCACCGGAGGCTGAGTCAGACCACTGCGGGGCCGCACCATGGGGGCCGCCGCCGGAGGCCGCATCGGACCACTGCGGGGCCGCACCGTGGGGGCCGCCGCCGGAGGCGGAGCCGGTTCGCTGGGCGGAGGCGGCGGGCGGGCCGCCTGCGCGTGTCTGGTCCGGCCATGGGGTGGGCCCTCCCTGCGGGTGCGGCCGGAGCGCCGGGTCGGGGGCGGGGGCCGTGCCCGGCGCGGGGGTGAGTCCCGCGCTCCAGGCCGGGGTACCGGGCGGGCGTCCGCCCTGGCCCGTAGGGCCGGGGTCGCCAGCCGGTCGGCCGGCGGTGCCTGCGGCCGGGCTCCAGGCGGGCTCGTGCAGGGGTCCCCGGGCCCGGCCGGTGTGGTCGTCGTGGCGGGCTCCCCGCGTCGGGGCCACCTGCCCGGCGCCGGCTGCCGAAGCGGCCTGCTCCGGGCCCGGATCCCCCGCCGGGGCGGGCTCGGCCGCCTCGCGGGCGGGCCGCCCGAAGCGGGCGCCGCGCAGGGGTGTTGCGGACGAGGGGTGTCCCGGCGGCACGACGACGGCCAGGGCTTCGGGCTCCGCCGCACCCGCGTACCGGGCCCCGCCGCTGCGCCGCCCACCGCGCAGCCACCGCCCCTCGGCGCGCCGGACCGGCTCCTCCGCCCCTTCGGGCACCGGGGCGGAGGCCGCACCCGATCCCGCGTCGGACATCACGCCCGACGTCAGGTCCGACGCCGCGCCCGACGCCGCGTCCCGGCCCACACCCGAAGCCGTATCCCAACCCTTACCGGACGCCCGCCCCGATCCCGCACCCGACGCCACGTCCCACGCCCCGCCCGACGCCGCATCCCACAGCCCGCCCGATCCCGCCTCCGGCGCCACGTCCCACGGCCCGCCCGACCCCGCACCCGCAGGCTCCGTCGCCCACCCCGTGGCCCGGGGTCCCTGCTGCGTCCCTTCCCGGGGGCCCGGCCAGGCCGGGGCGGGGTCCGCGCCGGGCGAGGTCGCGGTGCGCTGGGCGGGTACCGCGTGCAGGGGCTCCGGCGTGCCCGGTGGTGGGGATCCGGGGAGGCCGTCCTCCGGGGCCACCGTCTCCAGGCGGGTCGTCAGGTCCTCGTGGCGGGCCGCCGCGCGGGCGGCGTCGTCGCGGGTCCAGGAGAGTTCCCGGGAGAGAGCCTGTGCCTGCGCCGGGTCCGCCGACTCCGCGAGCCGCGCCGACAGTACGCGCAGGGCCGACCGGGCCCGGGCCTGCTGCTCCGCGGCCGACACGAGCAGGGTGCGCAGTTCTTCCACCCCGCCCGGCAGCCGGTCCCAGACCTCGACCGCGGCGGCCCGCAGACCGGCCGCGTACTGCGTCTCCCGGGCGATCGCCATCGTGCCCGTCGAGGCGGTCAAGTCGCCGAGCAGTGACTCCAGTACGTCCCACGGAGGCATCGCCGCCCCGTCCAGACAGGCCCGCATCCCTTCCGGGTCCCGCCGCAGGAACTCCCCGTACCAGCCCGCCCCCGGATCCAGTCGCTGCGTCAATCCCCGCATGTATCCGGAGAGTTGGCCGATCACCTGCGAAGTCGCGGTCTCCATCCCCGCATTGGATCCCACTGGTGTTACGGGCGGGCTACAGGAGTCTCAAAGCTTGACGGCGGGCGGGGCAAGCCTGACCGCGATCGCGGTGTGGGGCCGTCCGCGCCGGACGATGGCGGCCGGCACGTCGAGCATCCAGAACTGCCACGTGTACTTGCGCAGCATGAGCTTGCGCACCCGCTTCAGCCCCGCCCCGTCCAGCAGCCGCGCCTCGCCCTCGGCCACGGCGGCGCCTTCGGCGACCTGCCCGCGTACGTCGCAGGCCACGACCGTGACCCGGCCGTTGTTGCGGATCCGCTTGACCTTCCAGGCGTCGTCGCGCGTCCACACGTACAGCTCGTCGTCGTCCGCCACCGCCCACACGGGCGTGGCCACCGGCGTGCCGTCCTTGCGGAAGGTGGTGAGACTGACGTACCTCGCTCTGCCCAGCTCCTCGATCGTCATGCGCCCGACCCTACGCGGCCCGGTCAACGGGGGGTGACGACCCGCTCCAGGAGCCCTCGCAGCACGCTCTGCTCCTCGGGGGCGAGCCCGGACACCGGCGAGTCCACGGAGAGGAGTTCGAGGAGCCGCACGCGCAGGGCGGCGCCCTCGGGCGTGAGGACGAGCTGCTTGGCGCGGCGGTCGGTGGGGTGCGGGTGCCGTTCGATGAGGAGCTGCTTCTCCAGTTTGTCGACGACGAAGGTGGCGTTGGAGGGCTCGCAGCTCATGCGCTCGGCGAGTTCCCGCATGGTGATCGGACCGCTCATCTCCCGCAGCGCGGTCGCCTGGGCCGCGGTGAGGCCCAGGGTGGCGGCGCGCTCGCGCACGTGCTCGGCGATGCGGTGGGCCAGCCCGTCCACCAGCCCGCACAGCTGCCGCTCGGCGAGGACCTGGTGTTCGGGGGGTGTCGTCATGGCCCCAGTTTACCAAGTCCGTCAAGCAAGAACATTTACAGCTTGAATGATTCAAGCTTGATGCTTATGGTTGGCCTCACCACCCCGACAGACCCGCCGCGGTCATCTGACGATCACTCACAAGGGAGCTCCCATGTCCGACTTGACGACGGCGACGCACGAAGGACGACTCAACCGGCCCTCGGGAATCCGCTCGCTGTGGCTGGGCGACACGAAGGTCTCGTACGTACCGGACGGCGACGCACGGCTCCGGCCACTGGCACTGCTCCCGGACACCACCGACGAGGTGTGGGCCGCCCGCCCCGAGTACCTGGACCCCGCGGGCCGCCTCGTGGCGAGCGTCGGCGCCCTGCTGGTGGAGCACGGCGGCCGCGCGCTGCTGATCGACGCGGGCGTCGGCCCGCAGACGCTCACCTCCCCCGACGGCCCCATCGCCGAGATCCACGGGGGCGCGCTCCCGGACAGCCTGGCCGAACTCGGCCTGGACCCCGGGGACATCGAGGCGGTGGCCCTCACCCACCTCCACTCCGACCACGTCGGCTGGGCCGTCCACCCCGTGCCCGGCGAGGACCGGCCCCTCTTCACCCGCGCCGAGTACCTGATCGCCGCGCCCGAGTGGGACCGGCCCGGCCTCCTCGCGGCGGAGGGCACGGCCGAGTGGGTATCCGCCCTCGCACCGCGCGTGCGCACGCTCGACGACGGGCAGGAGGTTTTCCCCGGGGTCCGGGTGCGGATCACCCCCGGCCACACCGTGGGGCACGCCGAGTACGTCATCACCGGGGGCGGCCGGCGTCTGATCGCCTTCGGCGACGCCGCCCATTCGCCGGTGCAGATCGACCACCCCGACTGGTCCTCGGCCTTCGACCACGACCTCGCCCGGACCGCCGTCCACCGCCACCGGCTGGTCGCCGAGCTGGCCGAGCCGGACACCATCGGCTTCGGCGTCCACTTCGCCGACGTGCCGTTCGGACACGTCCGCCGGACCGGCGAGGGCCCGGCCTGGCATCCCGTGGACGCCTGACGAAGAACCGCGGCCCCACCCAGGCGGCCCCACTCAGGCGACCCCAACCCAGGCAACCCCGCCTCAGGCGGCCGGCGCCGCCTCCCCGTGGGTGAGGGTCTCCCACGCCACGAACAGGTCGTCCGTCCCGGCCGGCCGGGTCTTCTCGACCAGCTCGCGGGTGTACGGGAGTTTCGCGCCCGTCCGACCCGCATAGTGCTGGAGCGCCACTTCCAGGTCGGGGCCCATCGTGCGCTCCAGTTTGCCGCCGCACAGCCATGCGGGGGCCTCTTCGCCGAGCTGGTACTTCGCGTGGAACTCCAGTGCCGCCCGGAGCCGCTCGCCCTGTTCCCCGTACAGGTCGATGCCCTGGTGCCAGGCCGTCTCCGCGATGTGCGCGGAGGCCGCGAGGGCGTAGCCGACGTGCATGAGGTTGCGGCAGGTCTCCTGGGCGACGCCGTCCACGTACGCCCCCTGGCCGAACCAGTACGCCGCGACCTTGTCCGGCGAGTCGATGGCGGTGCGCGGCGGGGCCAGCGGGTGCGCGCCGTCCCGCTTGAGGTAGAAGTACGCCGGGACGCGCTCGCGGAACCGCTCCAGCGACTCCCGGAAGACGGCCCGGTCCTCCAGGAAGACGGAGATGCCCAGGGCGGCGTCGGTCATGGCCAGCTCCCAGTTGCCGTTGTACGCCAGCACCTGCGCGCGGACGGCGGGGAGGTAGGCGGTGCGCAGCATCTCCTTGAAGCGGGCGACCCGTTCGTTCCCCCAGCCCGGGTAGTCGGCGTGGACGATCTCGGCGGCGCGCGCCCAGGTGGAGCCGGACCAGGCGGCCTGGAGGCCTGCGTTGTCCTCGGCGTGGCGCTTCATCACGGCCGACCAGCCGTCCATGATCTGCACGGCCTTGCGGGCGTGGGAGGCCTTGCCGTTCACCGACCAGAGCAGGGCGTGGGTGTAGGCGGCGATCGCGTCCTGCCGTTCGTCCAGGCAGGACTGCGGCCCCGAGTTGAAGGGGCAGGGCACGACGTCGGCCGGGTGCGCCTGGTAGTCGAGGGAGGCGTAGCGGCTCTTCAGGAGGGCCCGGTACGCCGAGTTCCAGGGCTCCTTGCCGGCCGCGACCATCCGCTTCGCGTGCTGGAGCCGGGTGTGGCCGACGACGACGCCCGGGTGGCGGAAGACCACCTCGCTCGGGTCCTGGGCTTGGGCCCGGCCCTCGGGGGCGGCGCATGCCGCGAGGAGCAGGCCGCCCGCGAGGAGGGCGCCCACGAGTCCGAGGCCGAGTCGCTTGGATGTGGATGCGTTCATGTCTGACACGCCTTCAGACTTGCCCCACGCCCCGGCGCTCCCACCGCCGATTGGGCCGTTCGGCCTGCGGCCCCGTCCTAACGGCACACCGAAGGGCGGGCCCGCGGGCCGAACGGCCGCGACCCGCCCGCTCCCCCGGACCTCACACGGGCACGAGGGCGCAGCTCCGCAGCACGTCGTCCAGGGAGAGCCCCAGGGCCCCGGCGAGGGCGGCGACGGTGAAGAAGGCCGGGGTCGGGGCCCGGCCGGTCTCGATCTTGCGGAGGGTTTCGGCGGAGAGCCCGGCACTGGCCGCGACCTCGACCATGCTGCGGCCACCGCGGGCCGTGCGCAACAGGGCGCCGAGCCGCTCGCCGCGCTCGCGCTCTTCGGGGGTGAGGGGGGTACGGACCATGCCTTCATCCTACCCCGGAACCCAATAAGTATCCCGTTACAGTTATACCGGTATAGTTATTGGCATGGTGGAACTCAAGACAGACCGATCGATCGACCAGATGCGCGCCGCCGGCCGCGTCGTCGCACACGCCCTCGCCGCCGCCCGGGACCGGGCCGCCGTGGGGGTCTCCCTGCTGGAGCTGGACCTGGTGGCGCGCGAGGTGCTCCGCGAGGCCGGGGCGAGCTCGCCCTTCCTCGGCTACCGGCCGCGGTTCGCCCCGGTGCCCTTCCCCGCCGTCATCTGCGCCTCCGTGAACGACGCGATCGTGCACGGCATCCCCGACGACTACCGGCTGCGCGACGGCGACCTGGTCAGCATCGACTGCGGCGCGAAACTGGACGGCTGGGTCGGCGACGCGGCCGTCAGCTTCACCGTGGGCGCCGCCCGCCCCGCCGACCTGCGGCTCATCGCGACCTCCGAGGCCGCCCTCGCGGCGGGCATCGCCGCCGCCCGGCCCGGCAACCGCGTCGGCGACATCGCCCACGCCATCGGCACCGTCTGCCGCGCCGCCGGGTACGGAATCCCCGACGGCTTCGGCGGCCACGGCGTCGGACGCTCCATGCACGAGGAGCCGGGCGTGCCCAACGAGGGCCCGGCCGGGCAGGGTACGAAGCTGCGCGCCGGCATGGTGATCGCGATCGAGCCGATGCTCATCGCGGGCGGCACGGACGACTACGCCTGCGACCCCGACGGCTGGACCCTGCGGACCGTCGACGGCAGCCGCGCCGCACACTCCGAGCACACGGTCGCGATCACCGCCGCCGGCCCGAGGATCCTCACCGCCCTCTAGGTCGTCTCTTTCGGATCTTGTCGGCCGAGCCCGCGGCGTCTGGTGCCGTGCCTGGGCGTGCTGCCGGGGCGTTCGCGTACTGGGCGTACGTG